>JAJBUH010000174.1 GCA_020860445.1 Bacteroidales bacterium
CGTCCCTCCTTGAAATGGATATGCAAAGGTATAGTTAACAGACAAGAGCCGTGCTGCCGCACTGACAAATGATCACCACTTTAATTTGTGAATAATACTTTATTAACAGAGTAATTCTGACAGAATTTGTCTAATGATATAAGGCGGTGTAACTCTTTGTAAATCAGTATTCTGTCAATATCCACCAAATGTTGAGAGGCGAATTTGTAAATATCCACCAAACGTTGAGTGGTGGTTTTGTCAATTTCCACCAAATCTTGACACAGAAAAAGAGGGCGCGCCCGGGGTGGGTGCGCCCTCTGAGTATTAGGGGAAGGGGAATGTTAACGGATGACGACCTTGGAGGCGATGCCGCCTTGGGCGCGGATCACGACTTGGCCAGCAGCGGGCTTAGCGATCTCGCGGCCCTGGAGGTCGAAGTAGCGAGCGACTCCCTGGTTGTCGGCATTGATGCCGTTGATGCCAACGGTAGCCTTGTTGACAACCTTGATTTCGTCGATAGCCACGGTAGCGGGAGTCTCACCGGCAGCTGCCACAAAGCGGATGCGGGTCTCAGCCTGGTTCAGGTCAGCAATCTCGGCAGTAGCCTCGGTCCAGCCACTGCCTTCGCCACCAACTACGAACTCAGCTGCGGTCTGGAACTCGCCCTCAGCGTCGGCATATTGCAGAGCAACAGTCGATGTTGTGGCATCAGCCCAGTTATAGTAGTAGAATACGGCTACCAGAGCCTCAACGCCTTGGACATCGATAGCGCCCGAGGTGAGAGCATCCTCAGTGTTGCGGTTGGTGTAAGCGCCCATGCCTACGTAAGCGAAGCCGCCTTCGTTGAGGTAAGGAGCGAGATATTCGTCTTCACCGATGCGGTACGACTGAGCGAAGTTCCAAGCGCTGTAGTCGTAGGAGAGACCCTCCTTAACCCAGAGGTTGTCGGTAGTAACTTGACCATCCTCGTTGAGCGGGAATGTCTCGGCGAACGGCAGAGCCAGAGCCGGGCCAACAATGACGTCGTTGGTAGCAACAGAGTTGGACTGGCCAAGGTCGTTGCGAGCCGATACGGTGTAGTAAACGCGAGTCTGAGCTGAGAAGAGGTCAGCAACATTGTCGGTGTAGGTCTGCTCGGTGAGTTCGTCGGTGAGGACGGTAACCACGTCGTCGGCATAGCGAGTTACAGTGTAGAGGATCGAAGCCGGGTCGATGTACTGAGTGGTATTGGTCGGGAAGTTCCAGGTGATCACCACAGAGCCGTCGGCAGCGACAGCCTTAACGCCTGACATGTACTCAGGAGCACCAAGGCCGAGAGTTACACTTGCCTGTGCGCCCACGCTGCTGGCTGAGCCGCAGTATGCGATAGCGGTGTAGACATTAGTGTAGTCGAGGTTGGGGGTCTCATCCTTGTAGGTGTAGAGTTGGCCCATCACAGGATCCTCGATGGTGTAGATTTCCTCGCTGTAGCTGTTGTACTGAGCGTCGGTGTACGAGCGAGTGAGGACGATCTTGGTCAGCTCATAAGCCAGAGCATCGCCATTGGCATCCTTGGTAGGAGCGGTGATGTTGACGTATACGGGAGCTACGCCTTCGTTGCACGATGCATAGATGGTAGGAGCAGCGGGCTGAGTGAGCTCGGCAGCTGATACGTTGATGTCATCGATGGCAACAGTCATCGGGGTCTCGCCGCTGGCAGCCACAAAGCGGATGCGGGTCTCAGCCTGGTCAAGGTTGCGGATCACAGTGCTAACCTGGGTCCAGCCAGCCTCGGTGGCAGCGCCTACATTCTCGAGAGCAGCCTGTACGAACTCGCCCTCAGCGTCGGCATATTGCAGAGCCACAGTCGAGGTGGTAGCAGTTGCCCAGTTGTAGTAGTAGAAGCTAACCACAAGAGCCTCGGCACCAGCTACGTCGATAGCGCCTGAGGTCATAGTATCCTCGAGGTCACGGTCGGTGTAAGCGCTCATGCCAACATAAGCAAATGCGCCTTCGCCGCTCATCGGGGTGAGAGTATCATCTGCAGTAGCGCGGTAAGAATCGGTAACATTCCAAGCGCTCCAGCCCTTTGAGCCTTCCTTAACCCAGAGGTTGTCGGTAGCGTCGAGCGGGAATGTCTCAACGAACGGCAGAGCCAGAGCCGGACCAACGATTACCTTGTTGGATGCGGCAGCGTTAGAGTTGCCCAGGTCGTTGAATGCCATTACTGTGTAGTAAACCATCGATTGCTCGGTGAAGAGGTCGGCTACATTGTCGGTGAATGTCTGCTCAACCAAGTCTCTTGCAACTGTAGTGGAATCGGTGCCAACATAGCGAACCACGTTGTACTTGATAGATTCGGGATTTACATACAGGGTGGGGTTGGTGGGAGCATACCAGGTGATGGTAACAGCGCCATCGGCAGCCACAGCCTTGACAGTGCTCATGTATTCGGGAGCGCCCTCGCCGAGGGTCACGCTGGCTGAATTCTCAGCGCTGACCTGGTCGCCGCAGTAAGCCACAACGGTGTAGACGTTGGTGTACTCGGTGTTGGGGTTCTCGTCGGTGTAGAAGAACTGTACGCCGGGCTCAACTGAGGTGAACTCTGCGATATCCTCAGAGTGCTTCTCATAGTTGGCATCGGTGTAAGAGCGGCTAAGCACAATCTTGGTGAGAGAGGTAAGCACGTTGCCCTCGGTGTCCTTGTTGGGAGGAGTGATTGATACCACGACAGGAGCCTTGCCCTCGGTGCAAGAAGCATAGATGGTGGGAGCCATGGGGATGATGACCTCCTCAAGAGCAACAACCGAGATGTCGTCGAGCAGAGCGGTGATGGGGTTGTCATTAGCGGTAGCCACGAAACGAACTGCCATGTTGTCATCGGTCAGGCCAGTGATGTCAAACGAAGCCTCGGCCCAGCCAGCCTCTTCGGCGTCGCCCAGATTGACTTCACCGATATCAACGCTTTCGCCCGAGTTGCCAATGTACTGCAGAGCGATGGTCGAACCAGTAGTGTCTGCCCAGCGATAGTAACTGAATGTAACAGTCACAGCGTTGACGCCAGAGATGTCGATACGGCCAGAAGTCAGCGAACCAGTGTAGTCGCTTGAAGTGTATGAGCCCATGCTGAGGATAGCCATGCCGCCTTCGCCGCCCTTAGGATATACGTTAGCGTAGGTGCTGGGATGGTAAGCGTAGGTGTTGTAATACCAGTTGCCATCCTTGACCCATACATTTTCGGGGGTCACTGAGTAGTTGGCAGCGGGGAAAGTCTCCTCGAATGGCAGCGGAGATGCCGGGCCAGCAATCACATTGTTTGACTGGGCAGCATCGCACTCGCCCTTGCCATTCTTGGCCGAAACGGTGTAATAAATCTCAGACTGCTTTGTGAGAACGCCAGTGAGATTGTCCTGATAAGAGAGCTCGGTGACAGCATCGCTGAGCACAGTGCTCTCGCCGCTCACCACGCGGGTCACGGTGTAGGTGAGGTCGTCGCCCAGGTACATGCCCTGATAGTTGGTAGGATATGTCCAGGTGATGTCCACGATGTCGCCATTAGCCACGGCAGTCACCTTGCTGATATTGTTAGGAGCGCCCTGGCCAAGGGTTGCACTTGCTGTCTGGGTGTAGCCATCACCGTAGGCGCAGAATGCTTGAGCCGAATAGACATTGGTGTAATCAGTGCTGGGGTCATTGTCAGTGTACTGGTACAGCACGCCACCCTCAAGGTCTTCGGTCCATTCCTGAAGAGTGGTAACGGTGCCGTTGACCGAGCGGGTAAGCACCAGACGGGTCAGAGGCACAGTGAGGGCGTTGCCGTTGCTATCGGTCTTAGGAGCAGTGATAAACACCTGGACCGGTGCGCCGCCATCAGTGGTATTGGCATACATGGTGGGAGCAGCGGGCTGGATGCCAGCATATACATCATTGGATGTGCTGTAGGATGTGTTGCCATCGAGTGTAGCGGTGGCAGAATACAGATAGCGAGTGCCAACGGTGACATCGGTATCGACATACGAGAGAGATTCGCCGGGGGCAGGATTCTCAAAGGTGTGGATGTCAACCTTGGTAGAAGAATCGTAGCCAATCTGGCGCGAGAGGGTGACAGCATCGAGAGATTCGAGGGTGGTGTAGCTTGAGCTCATGGTGGGAGCAGTGAGCGTGATGGTCACCTCGTCGGGGTCAAGACTGAATGTGCCACGCAGATTGGTGGGCGCATTAGGGGTGACGCTGTCTTGGGCCTGGAGAGCGAAAGCCCCCACAGCAGCCAAAGCAAGAGTTAAAATTTTTCTCATTCGACAAAAGGGTTTAGTTAATAAAAAGACTGAATAGAATGGGATTGGCTAAGTCCGAGCCTACTCAATCACTGGATATGGATAGTTTGCAATTGTCTAAAGAAATGTTAAATTCATCGATTCTTGTCGCCCAATAAATCAAGACTGATTTCACAGTTTTTCACCATTCGGCGTAAAATGGTAACTACTCAGCGATTCTGAAGTAAAAATTTTTGTAACAATTAAATTTTTCT
>JAJBUH010000156.1 GCA_020860445.1 Bacteroidales bacterium
AGTTTTAAGGGATTATATATTTACATTTGTAAATTAAATTTTACAATACAATTACTATGGTATGTTGAGCCTCTCCGAGGCTCGCCCTGATGGATACGTTAACCCCATGCAGGCAGGTCGCTGCGCTCCCTGCCAGCATGGGGTTAACATTGTTAAGCCTCTCCGAGGCTATTATTATTTTACGACGATGTTGACGATTTTGTTGGGGACGATGATGACTCGAGTGATTGTTTTGCCTTCGAGCCATTTGGCTGCGCCCTCGTGGGCGAGAGCGGTGCGCTCTACCTCTTCGTTGGTTGAACCAGCCGGCATCTGGATGTTGAAGCGTACCTTGCCGTTGAACGACACAGCATAGTTGACCGAATCCTCCTTGAGGTAATCCTCGTTGTGCTTTGGCCACTGCGCATCACAGATAGTGGTGTCCTTGCCAATGGCTGAATACCATAGCTCCTCAGTGACATGCGGAGCAAACGGAGCAAGCAATATCAGCAGTTGCTCAAGCACCAGGCGCGAATGGCATTTCTGTTGCGACAACTCGTTGACACATATCATGAATGCGGCCACAGAGGTGTTGAACGAGAATGTCTCGATATCTCCAGTCACCTTCTTAATCAGCTTATGCAGGCTCTTGAGGTTCTCCTTGGTGGGTTCTGAATCGTCGACCAAACAGGTGTCGCCTTTGTAGAAGAGCGCCCACAGTTTCTTGATGAAGCGGTTCACGCCGTCGATGCCGTTGGTATCCCATGGTTTGCTCTGCTCCAGCGGACCGAGGAACATTTCATAGAGACGGAGTGTGTCGGCACCGTAGCGGTCAACAATGTCGTCGGGATTGACTACGTTGAACATCGACTTAGACATCTTCTCGACTGCCCAGCCGCACACATATTTGCCATCCTCGAGTATGAACTCGGCATCGCGGAACTCTGGCCTCCAAGCGCGGAACTTGTCAAGGTCGAGCACATCGTTGCTTACGATGTTGACATCCACATGAATCGGTGTCACATCATATTGGTCCTTAAGTCCAGCCGACACAAAGGTATTGGTATCTTTGATACGATATACAAAGTTGCTGCGGCCTTGAATCATGCCCTGATTGATGAGCTTGCGGAATGGCTCATCCTCGCACACCAGGCCCAGGTCATAGAGGAACTTGTTCCAGAATCGGCTATATATAAGGTGGCCGGTAGCGTGCTCAGTGCCTCCGATATACAGGTCGACATTGCGCCAATATTCATCAGCCTCTTTTGACACAAGAGCATCATTGTTGCGCGAGTCCATATAGCGCAGATAGTAGGCCGATGAGCCGGCGAAGCCCGGCATCGTGTTCAGCTCTATCTGATAGCCCTCGGGCGTGCGCCAGTTGGCAGCACGGCCCAGAGGCGGCTCGCCGCTCTCGGTGGGCAGGAATTTGTCAACCTCGGGCAGCAACAACGGCAGCTGGCTCTCATCCATAAGGGTGGGAATGCCCTCCTTATAATATACGGGGAATGGTTCGCCCCAGTAGCGCTGACGACTGAAGATAGCGTCGCGCAGACGGAAATTCACCTTGACCTTGCCGATGCCCAGTTCTTCGATGCGCTTTTTGGTAGCAGCGATAGCCTCCTTGACGGTAAGACCATTGAGGTCGAGCAGTTCTGACGACGAGTTGCACACAATGCCTTCCTTGGCATCATAGCTCTCTTCCGACACATCTGCTCCTTCGATAAGAGGAATGATGGGCAGGTCGAAATGCTTGGCAAAAGCATAGTCGCGGCTGTCATGGGCTGGCACAGCCATGATAGCGCCGGTGCCGTAGCCAGCCAGCACGTAATCGCTAACCCATACGGGGATTTTCTTGCCGTTGAGTGGATTGATGGCATAAGCGCCAGTGAATACGCCAGTCACCTTCTTGTCAATCATGCGCTCGCGCTCGGTTTTGCGCTTTGTGGCTGCTACATACTCCTCCACTGCCTGCTTTTGCTCGGGAGTGGTGATCTGGTCAACATAAGCGCTCTCGGGAGCCAGCACCATGAATGTCACGCCAAATACCGTATCGGCGCGAGTGGTGAAAATCTCAAGTTCTACATCGCTGTCGGCTATCTTGAAACGCATCTCAGCACCCTCGCTGCGTCCGATCCAGTTGTGCTGTGTCTCCTTCAGAGAGTCAGTCCAATCAATAGTCTCCAAACCATCGAGCAGACGCTGAGCATAAGCCGATACTCTGAGGCACCATTGGTACATCAGCTTTTGCTCGACCGGGTAACCGCCGCGTATCGACACGCCCTCGCTCACCTCATCGTTGGCAAGCACAGTGCCGAGCTTGGGGCACCAGTTGACCATAGTGTTGCCGAGATAAGCTATGCGGTAGTTCATCAGAGTGTCGCTCTTCTGCTTCTCATCCATGGCTTTCCACTCATTGGCGGTGAAGTCAAGCTCTTTTGAGCAAGCCACATTCAGGCTCTTGCTGCCCTCCTTTTCGAAATGCTCGATAAGCTCAGAAATGGGGCGAGCGCTCTTAGTATCGTAGCTGTAGTATGAGTTGAACATCTTCATGAACGCCCACTGAGTCCATTTGTAGTATTCCGGGTCGCATGTGCGTATTTCGCGATCCCAGTCGTAGCAGAATCCTATTTTGTCGAGCTGCGAGCGATAACGATTGATGTTCTGGGTGGTGGTCACTTCGGGATGCTGGCCAGTCTGAATAGCGTATTGCTCAGCCGGGAGGCCATAAGCGTCATAGCCCATGGGGTGGAGGACATTGAATCCGCACAGGCGCTTGTAGCGCGAGAATATGTCGCTGGCGATGTAACCGAGCGGGTGCCCCACATGCAGACCTGCCCCCGAGGGGTAGGGGAACATGTCGAGCACATAGAATTTGGGACGCGACTTGTCGATGTCAACCTGGTATGTGCGCTCGTCTTTCCAGCGCTGTTGCCA
This sequence comes from Bacteroidales bacterium, assembly GCA_020860445.1. Taxonomy (GTDB): domain Bacteria; phylum Bacteroidota; class Bacteroidia; order Bacteroidales; family Muribaculaceae; genus CAG-873. Next base: position 2,917 of record JAJBUH010000156.1, read on the forward strand.
TTTAGGCTCAATTTCTCTATGATTGTATTCCATATTGGATTTATGTTTTTGTCGAGGCCACTCGATGCAATCGAAACGAGCGACTCAGGATAGATACTATTGGGGTAGAGGAGGGGACTTAGCTCAGCTCAAGCATGCGCTCGATGGGACGCTTGGCTTTGTGGGCAATGTCGTCATCGACATGCACCTCGGGAGCCTCGTCGAGCAGGCAGCGGTAGAGCTTTTCGAGAGTGTTGAGCTTCATATACGAGCATTCGTTGCAAGCGCAACCGGCTTCGTCGGGCGGAGCTGGAATGAAATTCTTTTCCGGGCATTTCTTCTGCATCTCATGCAGGATGCCGCTCTCGGTGGCAACGATGAACTCTTGCGCATCGCTCTTCTGGGCAAAGCTAAGCAGAGCGGCGGTGCTCCCCACCTTGTCGGCCAGTATATGCAGCGGTTGCTTGCACTCAGGGTGCACCAGCACCTTAGCTCCGGGATGCTCCTTCTTGAGCTCGATGATTTTCTCGATTGAGAATTTCTCATGCACATGGCAGGCTCCATTCCACAGCACCATCTGGCGGCCAGTCTTGCTGTTGATGTATGTGCCCAAGTTGCGGTCAGGACCGAAGATGATCTTCTCATCTTTGGGGAAGGTCTCAACAATCTTCTCAGCGTTTGATGAGGTCACCAGCACATCGGTCAGAGCCTTGACCTGAGCCGAGGTGTTGACATAAGAGATTACTGTGTGGCCGGGATGGGCCTTGATGAATTTGGCGAAGTCGTCGGCCGGGCAACTGTCGGCCAACGAGCATCCGGCCTCCAAGTCTGGCACCAGCACCTTCTTGTCGGCGCAGAGGATTTTTGCGGTCTCGCCCATGAAGTGGACGCCGCACATCACGATGATCTTGGCATCGAGTTTCTGAGCGATTTGGGCCAATGCGAGCGAATCGCCGATGTAATCGGCCAAGTCTTGGATTTCTCCCTTTTGGTAATAATGCGCGAGGATGACGGCCCCCTTTTCTTTTTTGAGCCTTATTATTTCCTCTTTCAGATTCCGAGGCGACGGGGATTGGGCCTGCGGCTGGGAGTTTTCATCGACTTTCATTTTTATTATTTGAAAAAATTTTTTTAGAAAAATCTTCTATAACAATAATAATGAGTGTAGATAATCATCATAACTTTTTCCGAAAATATTTGGAAAAATGGCTTGCTGAAGTTGCGCCTACGCTATTTTCACAGTTATCTACGCACATTTCCATTGAAAATAAGCGAGATAAAAGAGTTATCTACACTGCGTTTATAACTGCAAAGTTAATAATTTTTCTTCGGATTTTATTAAGAAAAGCGTAGATTTCTGCGTTTGCAAGCCATCAGCAAGCCATTAGCAACATTTTTTCCGAGTTAATTTATTGGCGCATATAGGCTTTTCTCTGAGATTTCCAAATTTATTTGCTGAAAAACCGCTGGCAAATTATCTACACTTATCTACATTTTATTTACACTCCGAACTCGTTTAAACTTTTCTTTTATTAACTTTCTTTAGAAGTATGACTGCAAAAG
>JAJBUH010000073.1 GCA_020860445.1 Bacteroidales bacterium
TGAGTTAAATATCTTAAATATCAACAACTTACATTAATTCAGCAAACACTAATTAGCGATTGAAAAACAAGAGATTAACAAACCGAACACCGAGCAACCATGATAAAAACCTCTTGGCTAAAGTGTATGGCGATTGCCGTGATAGCGTTGAGCTCCATTACAGCGATGGGCCAAACCGACGTGGCAAAAACAATCAGCCATATCGAAGAGAAAGCCATCTCCGGACTTGTGCTTGACGAAACAGGCGAACCCCTGCCTGGCGCAACTGTGATAGTGGAGGGCACCAAGATAGGTGTCACCACAGACCTGGATGGCAATTTCACACTGCTTACCGACATCAAATCTCCGACACTCGAGATTTCCTATATTGGCTTTTCTACAGTGAAGGTTACTTGCGAACCTCCCTATAAATTCATGAGAGTGATTATGAAGGAAGTCCCCAACATCATGAATGATGTGGTGGTGACCGGATATCAAACCATGAAGCGAGAGAATGCCACTGGCGCGTACCAAATCATTACTGCCAGCGACCTTGACAAGCGCCACACCGGGGATATCGTCAGCAATCTTGAGGGACAAGTGCCGGGCTTGGTTAAGCAAGCCAGCAATACCAATAAGTTTGGCGATGATGCCTTGGTAATCAGAGGCGTAGGCACATTTGAGGCCGAGACCAAGCCCCTGATTGTAGTTGACGGTCTGCCTATCGAAGGTGGCTTGGACACGGTGAACCCCTATGATGTGGCGTCGATTACAGTGCTCAAGGATGCCGCAGCAGCCTCAATCTATGGCGCAAGGGCCTCAAATGGCATTATCGTAATCACAACCAAACGTGCCAATAAAGACAAGCTGACTATTGATTTCAATGCTGACCTCACCATCAGCGAAAAGGCCAAGTATGACAATCTGGGTTATGCCACAGCAGCCCAGATAGTGGAGATGGAGCAAGCCAACTTCAATGCCTTGCTCAACGACCCCGACAGCGAAGGCCTCTACAATACCCTGTATAATTACTACTATCAAGGGCGCATGTCACTGATTTCGCCTATCACACGCCTGCTCATGGCTAATCACCTGGGCGAATTGAGCGATGCCGACTTGAACTCTCAGCTTAATGTCTATAGCAGCAACGATTTCTTCAAGGAATATCGTGACAATTACCAGCGCAACGATGTGACCCAAGAGTACAACTTGGCAATGCGAGTGCAAGGGCGACAGCTCAGTTCGAGCCTTATGGTGAATTATTCTTACGACAATGACGGAGTAGTCAACGAGTATGCCAATTCGCTGACATTCAAGTACGCCGGTGACCTAAAGGTTTCGCCATGGCTGAATCTTTCATTCGGTGTCAATGTGATCAGCAATCGACAGAAATATCATGCTGATTATACCTTGTCGAGCATGACCGCTTTCTATCCCTATTACAGCATGTGGAATGCTGATGGCACAACATCAAGTCTGGAAGTGAATATCTGGCCCGGCGAAGAGCGCCTGAGCGATGAGACTTATGGATTGAAAGATCCGACTTTCAATTTCATTGATGAGATGAACAGGAATTTCACTAAGTACAGATACACCAATGTGCGCAGCTACGTGAATGCTATGTTCAAGTTGCTGCCTGGCTGGACAGCCAATGCACAATTCCAATATGAGGACATCTATACACGCACTGCAACCTACTACGAGAAAGATTCCTATTTCATACGCGATATCTATGACCTGTATACCTATACCTCCTCGGGTTCGGTGGTGCATGCAGTGCCGGAGGGAGGCATATGCCAGACCAAGACAGTCGAAGGCGCCTATTACACATTCCGCGCTCAGACCAATTATAATCGCACATTCTTTGACAAGCATGAGATTGATGCTTTGGCCGGTTTTGAATATCGCCAGACCCATAGGCAAGGCGAAAACAATACCCTTTATGGCTATGATCAGAAAACACTGACCAACTCAAATATCCTGACAGATTGGTACACCATCTATAATGCATCAAAGGTAAGCGTGCTGGGTTCGGACTACACAGTGACTGGTGCTCCGATTGCTTTTGGCACATCCGACACACTGCATCGCTATTATTCTTACTACTTCACTGGCAATTATATCTTTGATAAGCGTTATGCCGCTACTAGCAGCTACCGCGTAGACAAATGCGACTTGTTCGGTACTGACCCTAAATTCAGAGGTCGTCCTCTTTGGTCGGTTGGTGCAAGCTGGAACGCTCACAATGAGGAGTTTATGCGCCACTTGACTTGGATATCGGCCCTGAAGTTTCGTTTCAGCTACGGTCTGACTGGCAATATCGATTCGTCAGTATCATCTTACTTGACTGCCAAGCTAAGTACCAACTTACTCAACGGCAACAAAGAGGGCACCTTGACCACTCCGCCTAATGATCAATTGCGTTGGGAGAAGACGCAGACTTGGAACTTTGGATTGGACTTCGCTCTGTTCAATTCGCGACTGAATGGCAGCGTGGACTATTATCGCAAAGATGGCAGCGACATCTTGTCGCTTACCGACCTGGATGTGACCACTGGTTGGAGTTCGCTTACCATCAATAATGGAAAGATGCGCAATACGGGTGTGGAAATCCAGCTAATAGGGCGCATCCTCAATCCGACCGACTGTAACTCACTTGGGATCAATGCGATTTTCAATGTAGCATTCAACCATAACAAGATTACCCAGGTGTCGCACAAGCCCAGCACCGGATACAATTACCTCAATAGCAACAATCTGCATGAGGGGTATCCTATAGGCTCATTGTTCTCATTCCGCAGCGGAGGTTACAAGGAATTGGACGGGTACACCTATCTTACATGGTTTGACGCTGATGGCGAAGAACATTACACTTCGGTCACCTCGTCCGACTTCACAATTGACGATTGCGTGTATTCTGGGACTACCACACCTAAAGTAAGCGGAGCGTTTACTCCTGAGATTACTTGGCGGGGCTTTAGCTTATCGGGAATGTTCTGCTTCTATGGCGGACATTATATGCGCACAGGCTATGAGCGCTGGGGACAAACCAGCAGCACCCAGAATGGTTATACCAATTTTAGCGGAGCCGTATTGGCCTCAGGCCTTGACTATTGGAATGGAGCAACAGATGTGTTGCCCTCGGGATACATGTCAAATTACAATCATACCAGTACAAACTACGGTATGTATATGGACACCAATGTGGTGCACGCCGATTATATCAAGCTGCGCAACATAGTGCTGAGCTACAATTTTGACCCTAAGCTGTGCCGAAAACTCGGCCTCAATGACCTGAGACTGCGAGTGCAGATGAACAATGTTTGCACCTGGGCGCGCAACTCACTTGGCCTCGACCCAGAAGCCATTTCGCCTACCTCTGGCATGGCACTGACCAAAGCCCCTCGCAGCTACACCTTCAGCTTATTCTTCAACATTTAATCCTCCGGCAATGAGACACAAAAAATATATCATCTGGTTGTCAACCTTGGGTTTAACCCTCGGGGCATGCGACAGCAAACTCGATATAGTGCCACTGGGCCAAACAACCCTTGACACACTTGATGAGCTGGAAACGTTGCTCAATCAGGAATTCTATATCTCAATGGGTACCAGCAATCCCTTTGAGGTGGTGGCAGGCACAAGCTATCCTCGCTGGGAATCAGCCGCTGAAGTATTGGCAGTGCACAATACGCTCAACTATGCTTTTACGGCTTGGGATGAAACCGTAGACCGCGCAGATCTCACCACCACTGATGAATTCTACAGCGCCATATATGAGTATGTCAATTATATGAATGTGGTAATCAGCAAGGCTGACGATGCCGAGGGTTCTGACTCAAAGCGCGAGCAGCTTGTGGCCGAGGCTCATGTATTGAGGGCTTATTTCCACTATCTGGCTGTGAATATCTATGCCGGACAATATGACGAATCTACTGCCAATTCGCTCGGCGGAATAGCTTATGTTGACAATACCAATGTGCAAGAGCAGAAGACAAAGCTGACGGTAGGGGAGGTTTATAATCGTCTGCTCGAGGATACAGATGACCAATATCTCGAGGCTCTGATTGTAAAAGACGATGTGGATCCATGTCGCATAGGCAAGGACTTTGGATATGCGATGCGTGCCATGGTGTTGATGCAAATGAAGCGTTATGATGAGGCGTTGGACTATGCTCTGAAATCAATAGAGATTAATCCGCAGATTGAGGACCGCTCTGGCATCCTCGACAATAAAGGCGAATGGGAATTGGAAAAGAACTCGCCCAACAATCTGCTCTTCATTAATGCCATGTATGGCTATGGGTCGCTCTACGGGATGTATCTGTCGCGAGAAACCGCTGCGCTGCTTGATCCAAATGATTTCAGCTGTGTGTTGCCCGACAATTATAATCCTAAGAAATATACCCTGGGTTGGAACTTTGATGATGGTGCGGACTCTTTCGGTGTGGAAGGAGTGGCCATGAACAAGAACGCATGGAGCGCCTACTTCAACAATTGGGGTGTGCGCACCGAAATGATTTATTACATCGCGGCAGAGTGCTATATACGCCAAGGGAATATCGCCAACGGATTTGAACTGATGGACAAAGTGCTTGTGAATCGCATAAAAGATTTCACCAACACACCCACCACTGTCTCGGTCGCTGATGCTATGCAGACAATGATGGATCGCAAAGTGATAGAGATGATAGGGCAATATGTCAATCTGTTTGACCGCAAACGCTGGAATAGCGAGGCCGATTATAAGCGCACCTATACTCGCGACCTGGGTTCTTACGGCACTTATTCCATAGCTCCGGATTCTCCATTGTGGATTTTCCCATTCCCGATGAAGGCTACGAATTACAATTCATCCCTGACCCAGAATTACTAACATCCGAAACTAATTCACAAACCAAATAAATAAGTTATGAAGAAAATTTTATTCACTTTGGCTCTTGCAGCCGCAACAACGATGGCAGCCTCGGCTGTCACCTCGGTAGATGACCTCGTGGGCACCTACACAGTGACCTTCACCGGAGAGCAGTATGCTTTCTTCAACTATGACTCCTATTCGATGGATTATTTCGAATTCTCTGAAGAGGAGGAAAACCAATTCACTGTAACAGTGGATAAGGTGGATGACAATACCATCGTGATCAATCACTTCTTTGGTCAGCAGCCTATCTACATGAACTCAGACAAGGCTCTCACCGATGACAACTTCCGTGGCACTGTCGATCTTGAGGCTGGCACTATCTCACTCGATGTAGTAGAATTCGGCGTTTACTATTACGAGGGATATGAGGATTATCCTATGTATCTGGCCTCGATCTGCACCTGGGATGATTCCTATGATTTGTGGGGCGCACCTGATGAGATATTGCCAGCCGTTGGCAAAATCGCTGAAGATGGCACCATTACTTTCTCAGAGTTCGCTGTGGTGGATCTCGCCTACGTTGATTTCTGGGGCTCTACTGCTTATGTGCATGGCGAAGACTATATAATGGTAAAGGATGGTGGCGCAGGAATCACCGGCATCATCGCTGACCAAAAGGATGCACCCGCTTACAATCTGATGGGCATCCGTGTTGACAATACTTATCGTGGCATCGTAATCAAAAACGGTAAGAAGTATTATAAGAGATAACTTATAGGCTTTAGGTATGAAAGGTTAAGATTCCGTAGAGTCTTAACCTTTATTTTATGGCATAGGGGGAAAGGAAAGGTTGTAGGGGGCCTAAATCTGAGATTAACTATCTGTGATTAACAGATTTTTTGGAGAATTGGGGAGAAATCACTAATTTTGTAGGAAATTCGGAAGAAGTATTTGTGTTATGGCTCTACGAGCTGGAGACACGGAATCAGAATAAATCAACGAAGAGCAACCATGATAAAAACATTTTGGATAACCAGTTTCTTTGCACTATGCTTTCTATTGGGCAGGGCGCACGACCTGCCGACTACAATTTCTGTGGGCAATCAGGAGAAATGCAAGGATGCTTGTATCAAGAAAGACTGGGGCGCCTTGGAAAAGGCCTCGGAGGAATTTCTTAAGGAGGCAATCCTGAGCAATGACGAGAGCCAAATATCCTCGGCCAGCTTTTATCGCGGAATCGGTCAGCTATATCACAGTTATGACCGAGCAAATGCTCGTACCTCTCTGCTTAAGTCTTATCAATCTGCTCTTAATTGCAAGAGCGACTCATTGGCAGCCCTGTCGCTTAATAGCTTGGGATTGCTTGAGGGATTCTTCGAGGGCGATTATTCATTAGGCCAGACCTATATGCTCAACGCATTAGAGAGGGCTCGGAGCGCTGACTTCCGGCGATTGGAAGCCTCGATCTGCGGCAATCTTTCAGAAATGGCTATGCTCCAAAACGACACTACTGGATTGGAATGGGCTCAGCGTGCCTACGAGATAGCTAAAGCTGACCAAAATAGCCATACCCTAATAAACAGTACATATTGTATGGCCGCTCATTACCATCTTCGGGGCAACGAGACTGAGGCATTGCAATATCTAATCCAAACCGACAGTTTGTCCCACCAATATGGATACGGCGATATGGGTAAGGTGTACGCCCTATACGCTTCGATTTACACCTCACAAGACCAAATCGCCAAAGCCTTACCTTATTTTAACCTATCCCTGACGGATACCATAAACAACGACATATTCTCACATATCGAGGCCTCTGTGACCCGAGCAAAATTAGAATCAGCCATGGGCCATCTGACGACAAGCGATTCTTTGGCCTACGGGGCACTGAGATTGGGGGACCAATATGGAGTGCATTGCTATGACTTGGCCCTCTATGATTTGCTCTCGGCAAATGCGCAGACGAGGAACGACTATCCCAAGGCCTATCATTTCTTACAGATTCGCAATGAGCTGACACAATCTAAGGTTAAGAATCTGGACCAGTATCTGATAAAAGAGCGCAAACTGAATCTTGACCTCTCAGAATCGATAAGAGACAATGAAATACAAGGGTTGCAAATCAAGAATCAGAGAAAGGTGATATGGTTTGTGGCTATGATTTGCGCATTGTTGGGTCTGATAGCTTTTCTGCTATGGCACAACTTGCATCGACGCAAACGGCTCTACCAAGCCATTGTGGAGCAACAAAAGCAAGCCATCATCCGAGAGGATATGCTGGCTACGTCAAGAAGAGAAGAAGGTCTCTCTACGGCTGAAGACAAAAATCAAGCCCTGTGGATTAGGCTATGCTCCCTGCTCGATGAAGAGGAAACCTTTGTCAACCCGCAAATCAATCGTGAGACAATCGCTGAAAAGCTCGGTACCAATCGCACGTATCTATCCCAGGTAATCAAAGAAAAAGGAGGCACCTCGCTCAGCAATATGATCAAGGAGCGCCGAGTGAGGATGGCTGTGCACATCCTGACCAATGCGACCAACGATAGTCTGCCTATGAAGGATATCGCCCTCAGAGTAGGTTTCGCCTCAGAATCGACATTCTTCCGAGCATTTAAAGAAAGCATCGGAATGTCGCCAATGGAATTTAAGAAAACAGTCAAAAAGACAGAAAATCAGCCAGTTGAGGCGTGACTCTCAAATTGACAAAATGTCATTTTGTCAATTTGTCATTCCACAAGTCAAAAAATTTTGATGCTGGAAATCGATGTCGTAACTTTGCCATGTCAAAAAAACTAACCTCAAATCAACATTTTATGAGAGCAAAACAAATTACTCTTACAGCAATGTTGACTATGACCATGGCTGCCTACGCTCTGGAGGCCATGCCACAAGCCAACATCAGCATCTCGGAAATGCGCCCAGTGGGACAAGTCCACGAGTTCAGCTTGGTCAAAGAAACCAAGGCTCTACCGACATTCACAAAGCAGAAACCAGCTGCTAAAGCCCAACTGCTGGCTATGAAAGCTGAGGCTAACACTCCGCTTCTGCTTGACAGCATTGTGGTGAGCTTGCCCGAAGAGAACAACAACCTCTACAGCAAGACATACTATGAATATGATGAGAACAACTATCCCATCTATGCAGCCAAATATTCTTTGAGCTACGGTTCGGCCCCAATCTTGACCGAAGAAAACGGATACAAATGGAATGACCAGGGATATTGCTTGGAGAAATACACCATCGTGCAAGGCCCTTACGGAGAGAAGTACGAATATCAGCTCAATGCCGACAACTATATGACCAAACTCACATTCCTCATCACTGAGGATGGCGAAACTTGGCAAGCACGTTCTGCCTCAGAGTATGAGTACAACGCTATGAATCTGCCTACACTGCATATAGATTATGGATACAACTATGATACCCAGGAGCTCTATGCTTACCGCAAAGAGTACGCAGAATATGATGAAATGGGCCGCATGACCCAATTCACTGAATATTCGCTTGAGGATGGAGAATTTGTTCCAGTGCGTGAACTCTATACCTATTACCAAGATACCGATCTGCTCGAGAGCAAGACTGAGCAGCGTCCTTTGGGCACCGAGCAAGTGCTGACCAACTATGGCAAGCGCATCTATTCATACAACGCTACGACTTTGGCATTGGAGTCAGAATACATTGTTTACTGGAATATTGAGAAAGAGGATTGGAGCGGAGGCTCAATCTGGGGCGATGATGTCGCTGAACAATATAATTCGCGTATTCTCTACACATACGATGAGCAAGGCCGACTGATCGATGAACTCACCCAACTGCAGCAAGTGCCTGATCAATGGACTACGGCTATGGAGGTTGTGACCACTTATGAAGACGAAGAGGATGGTGCATACACTTATATCCAGACACAGCAGTATCCTTATGGAAACGAGATGGAGGATTATTTTCAGATCATCGAGCATCATCTGGCCTGGGGCGGAGTTGATTACTCAGCTTGGAAAACCAACAACAATGGCCATATGGAATTCATGTATGAGTGCACTGTCACCTACAATGAGGCCAATCAAGAGTTGGTAGTGTCACAGTGGAACTACTACAACAATGTGCGCTATCCGGCCTACAAAGTTGAGTATACCTATGATGATACCCCAGAGGAATGGAGCAGTTTCATAATGTACTATGGCGACCTGGTACTGGGCGAGGATGTATGGACACCCGATGAAAAGGTAGAACGTACTCTCGAAAATGGAGCCATCACCGCTTACATCGACAGCTACTGGGAGAATTATGAATGGTATACCTACTCTGGCAATTGGGTTGACTATGATTTCTCAATCGGGCCTGACGAGTTTGTGGCTTGGACAGAAACATTTGACTTCCTCCCAATCCAGGAGCGCGAAATGCGTTGGGGTACTATGTATGCTACTGATTACTATTTCTCACGCCATGCAATGGATAGTGTAACCTCCGTCATAACCTCAGCCAAGGAAATATCAGCCATCTATTCTATCTCAGGCACTAAACTTCAGGGACGCACCCTGAATGGGCTCGCCTCAGGCGTATATGTGGTGGTTTACACCGATGGCACAGCACAAAAGAAAGCGGTCAAATAAGGCAAGTTAAGTTTTCTCATACGGTTTTTTAAGGCTTGGCGTAGGGGCGCCAAGCCTTAATTCCGTATGGATGGAGTGTAGGGGGAGGGGATAGGGATAGACTTTTTTATTTTTTGCCAAAACTGTTTTCAGTTAGAATAAAAATTAGTAATTTTGCAACTGAGTTTGAAACGATGTATTGCAAGCCTTGACAAGTGCCACACGAGTACCATGACACTCGCCATGAAATTGGAAATGCTAAATCTAAACTTCAGTCTAATTATAAACTAAATTTTAATGAAAAGATTTCTTTACTCAATTGCTGCTCTGGCTCTGTCGTACGCAGGAGCCAATGCTGCCTATTACGCTTATGGCTCGATAGGCGGCGAGGAACTCACTTTCCATGAACTGGAAGAGGTTACCGAGGGGTATGTGCTCCGTAGCGCAGAAATGGTAGCCTATACCGACGCCGTGGAAGGCGTGGAGGGCGCTGCTTATTTGCTCTTCACTGATGGAACCGACATGGACTCATATACCCTTGGCATCTGGGGCCCAAAGAACGGCGACTCGTATGGGGTACTACTCGAGGAGGGCAATACCTACTCACTGACACGCAAGTCGATATTCATGTACAATGCGCTGGCTGTAGCCCCCGGCTCTTATGACATTCTCTTTAACCCTAACGACTTGACTGTCACACTTTACGCCGAAGGCACATTCGAGGGCCAAGCCATCGATAAGAGCATTCTCTACGTGGCTGGCACCATCGATGGCGGCACATTCGAGGCTCTAAAATTCTATGCCATGGAGGAGATCCCTGCTGGCAGCGGCGTATGGTATCTTGACGGCGTGAAAATGACCGCAAACCAGGGAGAAGCTCCCACCGTCTTCTTCACATTCGACAGCTCTAAGGCTGGCCAATCATATATTGGCAACATTGCCGGATATGGCGCTTTGAGTTATGCCACTCAGGAGCCGGTATATGCTACTGAGGAGAATCCCGAGGCTGTCAACGAAATGGCTTACTACAATAATGGCATCATTGAGTTCACACCTTCGGTGGGGACCTACGACCTGGTGGTTGACATCAACAACAATTGGGTTCGCTTTGTAGGCGAGGGCTCAAGCCAAGGCAGCAAGGAAGACCCCGTGCAGGGCGATGACGAAGGCGACATGTTTGTTTACTACAGCAATGGCGTGGAGAGCTACTACCGTCGCGCTATGACCGAAGACACCGAAGGTATCTACAGTATCAAATCGGTCGAGGTTGAGGAATACTACAGCCTCTGGTCAGAATACACTGGCGGCATTGTTGAGTTCTCGGCTGTCAAGATCACCGACTTTGATATCGTTGACTCGTCGTGGGGCAATATCTTCTATGGCGCTCCCAGCACTTTACTCGACACCGGCGTAGTTTACGGCGCTGATGGCAATCCTTGCATTATGGGCGACTATCTGGTTAACCCCTATAATGTAAATGCTGGCACTTATGATATCACCCTCGACACCATCAACATGCGAGCATATTTCACTGTGCCTGGAACTGTTGGCATCCAGAGCATTGCCACAGACGCAAAGGCCGACGGATGGTACACCATCCAAGGCATCCGTGTTGCCTCTCCCCAAGCTGGCAACATCTATATCCGCGTCAATGGCGGAAAAGCTGAGAAGGTAGCTTTTTAACCTCTCAACAACGCAATAACAAAAAGGCGCTCGGTGAACAATGCAAGGTCACCGAGCGCTTTTTATTTTATTACTTTTAAGTAACTTTTCCGATTAAAATTAAATTATAGGTAATCTTGAATCTATCTTCAGGATGTTCTAAACACGGAGTTCACTGAGAAACACTGAGTCCACGGAGATTTACTCTTTCCTTAGAAGATACGCTTCAGGATTAGGTCACAGAGACCACTGACGCGGTGCCAGAGGTCTCGGAGTGTGGGCGTAATCCCTTTGATTCTAGAGCAAGAGAGGCACTAGGCCCTCCTCCGCAGGTTTTCCTCGCGCTCCGTGACCTCAGGTGCGGCTATGCCGCTTCTGTGACCGAACCGAGAACGCAAACAAGGCAGAAGAGAAAAACTCAGTGGACTCAGTGTTTCTCAGTGAACTCCGTGTTTAGAAAATGTGTTTAATTTAAATATTAATAGAAAACTTACTTGGTTTGGAAAAATTTTAAGGGAAATTGGGTGAAAGTTTGGAAAAAAGTTGTAACTTTGCGGAAGTGTGTAAGGGAATGATGACTTCCATTCAATTGCATTGTACAAATACCATGGAAAATAGATGACGCTGGATAGCCAATGAATCCATGGACTATCATAATACGCCCGCATCGCAGATTGCTTGATATCGATTTGCGAGAGCTATGGGAATACCGCGACCTATACTGGATGTATGTCAGACGCGACGTGACTGTGGCATATAAGCAGACAGTGTTGGGTCCATTGTGGTATCTGCTGCAGCCAGTGCTGACCACACTGATGCTGATGTTTGTGTTTGGCGGGATTGCCGGAATAAGTACTGAGGGATTGCCCCAACCGCTTTTCTACCTGTCGGGCCTACTGATTTGGAATTATTTCAGCTGCGTATTGACTGATACCTCACAATGCCTAATCAAGAATGCACATCTGTTGGGCAAAGTTTATTTTCCTCGCATTGTTATACCTATGTCGATAGCTACCAGCAATTTGCTTAAGGTGGGAATCCAAGCATTACTCCTGATGGGCCTAATACTATATTATATGGTGGCATCTGGCCTCAATCCGGTAATATTGTCATGGAGATTAGCCTTAGCGCCAATCATTATATTGGCAACTGGACTGTTGGCAATGGGCTGTGGAATGATAATCGCTGCATTGACATCGAAGTATCGGGATTTGGCATTGCTTGTCAGTTTTGGCATACAGTTGCTGATGCTGGCATCGCCAGTGGCATACCCCCTGAGCGCGATGCCCGAGCGATGGCAACCCTACGCTTTGCTTAACCCCTTGGCCTCGATGATTGAGGAGCTAAGATATTCTTTGTATGGAATGGGGAGCGCAGATATTGGATGGATATTCTATAGCGCGATATTTGTGCTTGTGGCTTTGGCAGTGGGCATAATTGTATTTGCTAAGGCAGAACGAAATTTCATAGACCACGCATGAGCGATTGCGCAGTGAGATTTGAAGGGGTAGGAAAGATGTACCGCTTGGGACAAGTCGGAACAGGCACACTGTGCCACGACCTGAACCAATGGTGGCAGACTCGAATCCTGGGCCGAGAGAATCCCTATCTCAAAGTTGGAGGCTTGAGTAATCTGACGACAAAGAATCAAGGCGATTGCGTATGGGCATTGAGAGATATTTCATTGGATATCAATCAAGGTGAGACTGTAGGGATAATTGGCCGAAACGGAGCTGGAAAGTCAACCTTGCTTAAACTCTTGTCTCGAATCACAACCCCTACGACTGGTTGCATAAAGGCTCGCGGCCGAATAACCTCGATGCTGGAGGTTGGCACTGGTTTTCATCCCGAGATGACTGGCCGCGAAAACATATACATGAATGGAGCCATTATGGGCATGAAGCGCAGAGAGATTGCCCGGCGTTTTGATGAGATAGTTGATTTTGCTGGAATCGAGCGTTATGTCGATACCCCGGTCAAGCGATATTCCTCTGGAATGTGGGTGCGGTTGGGTTTTGCTGTTGCGGCATTTTTAGAGTCTGACATTTTGGTAGTTGATGAGGTATTGGCAGTGGGCGATGCTGAGTTTCAACGCAAAGCGATTGGCAAATTGGAATACGCCACACATGGCCAGGGGCGCACAGTACTATTCGTGAGCCACAATATGGGAGCCGTGGCCCAATTGTGCCGACGCGGCATTGTGATTGACAGAGGGCACGTGGTGGCGGATGGAGAAATCAACCAAGCCATCGAGGCCTATATGTCACGCATTGAGGAGGATCAAATAGGCGAAATCAGAGATGCCATCAAGAGGATTCATAAATCCCTTTTGATTGATCAAATCAAAATCAATGATACCACTTCTCGACAAAGCATTCTGGCACCCGGACAAGAGACTCTGAGGATTGAAATAAGGGGAAGCTCCCGACAAGAGATGAAATGCAGCATAAAGCTAATCTTCAAGACCATGGCGGGATTGCCGGTAGCATCATTGGTTGAGGGTAGGGTAAAGGGAGAAACTATCCAATTCGTCCCTGGAGAATTTAATATCGAATGCGAGGTGATATTGCCTCGATACCTTGCCAAAGGGGATTTCTTGATTGACTTGTACTTGCATCAGCCCACAGTGCAAGATTTCTTCTACGCACCCAATTGCGCCATATTGCATAGCTATGGAGGGTGTCAAGAATACGGAGCGCCAGTAGTCTTAGCGGATGAGGGGTTTATGAGTTTGGAGTGTGAGAGTATCAAAGTGAAGCAACCCTCAGGAGCCTTGACATTATGTTGACCAAAGCAGTCTATGTCTTGAGCAGCGATCTCGAGGACTTTTATTTTGAGCAATTGGCAGTCAGCGCTACTTCTTTAGCAGCTCATAATCCCGAAGCAAGGATTGAGATCGTTTGTGATAGAGTAACTTATGATGTTCTTATAGGGCCAAGGCGCGAGGCGCTGCCCTTTGTGCAAAAATGGCATGTAGTGAATTTAAATTCTCAGCTTAGTAAGAAGGCAAAGAGCCGATGGCTTAAGACATCGCTTAGGGAGATTATTGAGGGGGGCTTTATCTATATTGATACAGACACGGTAATAACGGGAAATCTAAGTGATATTGATAAGCAGCGCGGAATTGTCGGGGCGGTGAAAGACATGCACCAAAAAGATAGGGGATACAATGGCGGAGTTATATGGATGCGGGATTGCGAAGATGCGCATGAATTTTGCAATGAATGGCATCGCCAATGGGAAAAGACCCGGACGCAGAGCGACTGCACAGACCAACCAGCATTAGCGCGAGTGATAGCGCAGAGCAAAGAGATTGTGACAGAATTGGACCCAGGATGGAATTACCAAATCGGACATATTGGCACAATAAAGGAACCCATCAGAATAATGCATTACTATTATGGTGCGGCAAAATCAGTGAGAGCGCAGACGGACCAAGTGCTGAGCTGGGTGAGGGCGCTGAATTATGATTCAGAGTTTATGAAAGCAGCGGCAGCCATGCTGGTAAGCATCAAAATGGGGACTTATGGAAAAGAATTGGATTGGATGTCCTCCAAATCCTTTTACGCTTTTACTGCATCAAAGAGATGTTTCACTGCCTTGGAAAGGATAACTGAAATTTATTGCGCGGCCTCAAAGCTATGACACCTCTTTTATCAATCATCACTCCTGTGAGGAATACTGAGTTATTTCTCAGAGAGTGCATAAATAGTATCTTGGCGCAAGAGTTTGAGGATTGGGAATTGATTCTGGTTGATGATGGCAGCACTGACCACAGTCCAGATATTTGCAAGGAATATTCACTGTCTGACACGCGCATAAAGTATTTGCGCCAATCTCACCAGGGTCAAGGAATAGCCAAGAATAAAGGCATAAGCCAGAGCGAAGGTAAGTATTTGACCTTTGTGGATTCAGATGATACGGTCAGGGAGGATTCCTATAGAGAATATGGGAATTCTGGATGAGAATCCTAACTTGGAGATTTTGCAGTTTCCAATAACCAAATTCTTTGATATCCCTCCTCAAACAACTGGAGGAAGTGGTCCCATAGAAATTATCAGCGATACAGAGCCATTGCTTAGAGGATGGCTAATGGAGAGAAAAATTTCATCATATTTCTGTAATAAGATATTCCGACATTCTGTGTTTGACGGTTTGCAATTTCCAAGGGGGTATTATGAAGACAGGTATCTTATGAGCCAGGTACTACGACGAGTTAAGTCAGTCGGAATTTCTGGGCAAGGTTGCTACTATTATCGCCAGCATCCGGCGCAGACCACCCGACAACCTAACGATGCTGAAATGTCAAGAAACTTGCTTGGAGCTGAAGCGAGCATAGTTAAAGCAATCCAGGGATACAAAAGCCTTAATAGAGTAAAAGTTGACAGATATCTCAATTGCTTGGCTCATGCCAAAGCTTTAGGGGCTTCTCTGTGGGAAGAAGAGAAGGAATTGCTAAAATCTATCAGGCCATCGATCGCTGAAATAAATCTACTACGCTTAAAACCTCAACTGGCATTGAGATGTTTGATTTGGAATATTCTTAGCATTGATAGATATCTGAAATTTTTCTGAGGTGCGATGGAGCTGCCGTTAGTGAGCGTGATAATCCCAGCCTTCAATGTCGAGAAATATATCCGGCACTGCATCGACTCGGTGGAGAGTCAAAGTTATCCACTAATCGAGATTATAGTGGTTGATGACGGGTCGGAGGATAGGACACCGCTAATCATTCAAGAATTGCAGAACAGCCATCCTGAAATCAAAACTCACGGGCAATCAAATTTGGGATTGTCTGAGGCAAGGAATCAAGGCATGAAATTGGCAACTGGCGACTATGTTTTTTTTATGGATTCTGACGATTGGATTGCACCAGAAACAATTGAAAGATTGGTAGAACTCGCGCGGCAATATGATTGCGATATGGTCCAAGGAGATTTCTATTATGCTTATGCAGATAGGTTGATGTGGGATTGCCGAGGCCGTAAAAAGCGCCGCGATTATGAAATTCTAAATACTGGTGAGGCTATCCAACAATTAATTAGAAATCAGAAGATTAAGAATTTCGCATGGGGTAAGCTATGGCGCCGTCAATGCATCAATGGTTTACAGTTCCCACCGGGCAAGAAATTTGAGGATTCCTTTTGGACTCATCGGGCGATATCTCGATGCAAGAAGGTAGAACTATTATATGCGCCATTGTATTATTACCGTCAGCGCTCAGACAGCATTTCAGGAAAATTCTCGGCTGATCATTTTGACTTGGTCTTGGGCAATCTGCAGAGATATGAGTTCATTAAAAGCCATTTTTCGGAGTGCACCCAAGAGATGGCCTATGTCCTCTGGAAATCCCTCCAAGCTTTCATTAAGAATGGCAAAGCTCATAATGCCAATCCTCAGATGGCAAAAGCCATTGAGAAATGTTATCAGTTTAAACAATCATTAAGGCCAGATTTTGACATTCTGCTAAGAAACAGAATTGAGTATCGAATCCAGGAGAAAACTAATCTGCTTGATTGGGCTTTTGAAATTTACGGAAGAATTACAGATAGATTGAGTGCCCGAAAGATAAAAGTTTATCTATTAATATGATAAAGAAAGCGTTGCGTAGAGTCGTAACTTGGTGGTTGTGCAGATTGACGAAGATTGATAGACGCAAACTGCTGTTTATGGATTATTATGGGAGCCACTACGGGGATTCGCCTCGCGCTATCAGTGACAAGATATCAGAACTGTCGACTGACAGTAAAATCGTATGGGCATTTACGCATCCAGACAACCACAAGATAAATGGCAAGAAAATCAGAGTGGGGAGCTTGGCTTATTGTTATCATCTATATACATGTCGGGCAATTGTGACTAATTACCGCATGCCTATTGATTTCAAAAAGAGAAAAAGCCAAATCTATGTGCAAACTTGGCACAGCGCTTTGAGGCTTAAGATGATTGAGAGAGATGCCATGAATAGGCTCAAGTTTCAATACATTGAAATGGCGATAGGGGATTCGCGCCAGATTGACTTTTTACTCTCAGGGTGTGAGAGGAGTACAGAGATCTTCAAGAGGGCTTTTTGGTTAGATGATAATGAAAAAATACTGTCGTTGGGATGTCCACGCACAGATATCACACTCACTACTTCTGATGACTTTAAGGTTGGAATCAGGCAACGCATAGGATTGGACCCTAAGCAAAAGATTGCGCTATACGCCCCGACGTTTCGCAATTACGGAGGCAGCATCCTTGATAAATTTCCCTTTGAGGAAGTCAGCAAAAGCCTTGGAGAGGAATGGCAATTGTTGCTTAGGCTCCATCCTCATGAACAGGCGCGAACCATCCTTCGCACTGGTATCATAGATGTTACCCATTATGACGATGTTACAGAACTATTGGTAATCGCTGACTTGCTGATTACAGATTATTCAGCGTTGATGTTCGACTTTATGTTGACACGCCGGCCGCTGTTTCTCTTTATCCCCGACCTGGATGATTATCTAAATTACGAGAGAGGGATATATTTCGATATTCCCCAACTGCCAGTTATGATTTGTCGGAATGAGAGCGAATTGACTCAACGGCTAAGGCACATTGATTCAGAATGGGCGCGTCAAAGAGCTGCGCTTGATAAATTCCTCAATGAAATGGATTTTTATAATCTCGGCCATAGCTCGGAAGCCGTGGCCAAATTTCTGATTGACCAACTATGATAATCGGTTATACGGCTGGAGTTTTTGATATGCTCCATATCGGGCATTTGAATTTGCTAAGGCGAGCCCGAGAGCAATGCGACTATCTGATTGTTGGGGTAAGCACTGACGAACTATGCCTTTCTTACAAGGGAAAACTCCCCGTAATACCATACCAAGAAAGAAAAGCCTTGGTCGAAGCGTTAAGGTGCGTAGACCGTGTGATTCCTCAAACCGACAGAGACAAATGCGCAGTATGGCCACAGTTGCATTACCACAAGCTATTTGTAGGCGATGATTGGAGAGGTTCGCAATTGTTTAGTGAGGCAGAGGCTTGGCTTTCGCCCCGAGGAGCGAAAGTAGTGTATTTGCCTTATACTCACCATGTTTCATCATCGAAATTGCGCCATAAGATATTGCAAAATGGCTGAACCATTTCTCACAATCTTCACGCCCACATACAATCGAGCGCATACGCTTGAACGCCTCTATCGCAGCCTGTGTTGGCAAAGTTGCCAAGACTTTGAGTGGCTGGTAATAGATGATGGCAGTACCGATGGGACACAGGGCCTTATTGATAAATTTTCACACGAGGGTCTATTGGACCTTAGATACTTCAAAAAAGAAAATGGAGGGCTCTACACTGGCTATAATTTGGCTTATAGCGAGGCGCGGGGTGAACTGTGCATGTGCGTTGATAGCGATGATTTTTTGCCTGTGACAGCAGTAGAAATAGTTAAGCATAGATGGATGGGACGGCCCGAGGGAAATTACGCAGGGGTATTGGGCTTAGACTTTGACGCTAAGACTTGGCACCCGATTGGGGGATGGTTCCCCGAGCATCTTAAAGAGTGCTTTCTGCCAGAACTCACAGCCAGGCGCATCCATCCTCATGATTGCAAGCAAGCCATGCTCACATCATTGATGAAATCAGTGAGCCCTATGGTGGGATATCCTGGAGAGAAAAATTTCAACCCGGTATACCTTTTGCTCAAAGCTGGTGACAAATACCCGATGCTCGTGGTCAACGAAAACCTTTGCTACGTAGACTACCAAACCAGCGATAGCATGTCGGCGCGGATTATGGAGCAGTATGTAGACAGTCCTCGCAGTTTTACCGAATTGCGGCTATTGGAACTGAGCCTCAGACATAGCCATTGGTTGCATCGTCTGCGCCTCACTGTGCATTACGTAGCTGAAAGCAGACTTGCCAAGTCGGATGATTGGTTGTCGCGTCATCCTGCCAAAACTATGGCTCTTGCCTGTTGGCCATTAGGAATTGTGCTCTACTTGTATATAAAGCAGAGGAACAGATGAGGGTGCTACATGTGATAACCTCGCTGAAATGCGGTGGAGCAGAAAGATTGATGACATCATTGCTGCCAAAGCTAAATGCAATGGGGTGTCAGACAGATTTGGCAGTGATGGATGGGACGATGACACCCTTTATGAAAGACCTATTGAGTAACGGAGTGAAAATCCATAGATTATCCTCTGGGAGCAAAGCTATGCGTAATCCATTGCTGTGTCTAAAGCTAAGGAGGCTACTTGGCAAATATGACATTGCTCATTCACACAACACTCCTGCACAAATAATATTGGCATTGGGAGCTGACAAGAAATGCCATCTTATCACTACCGAGCATTCAGTCAGCAATCGGCGCCGCGCTTACCCGACACTAAGAACTTTTGACCGCTGGATGTATTCTCATTATGACCGCGTGGTTTGCGTTAGCCAAGATGTGGCTGATTCATTGGGCAAATGGATAGGAATGGAAGATAAGATTGAAGTCGTTCCCAATGGCGTTGACTTGGATTTATTCAGTCCTCAATTGCAATCGCCAAGAAATGATGAAAAGGTGAGGATAGCAATGACTGCTTCATTCTGTTATCCCAAGGATCAAGCTTCACTCATTCAGTCTTTGGTCTATTTGCCAGAATGCTATCATTTGATGTTGGCAGGCGATGGCCCCAATTTAGGATTTTGCAAAAATTTGGCTCAGACATTGGAGATATCCCATAGAATCGAATTCAAAGGGCGAGTAGAAGATATGCCAGGATTTCTGTCTATGGCATATCTAGCCGTATTATCCACCCATTACGAGGGGATGCCCATGGCAGCCTTGGAGGCGATGGCGATGGGATTGCCAATGGTTTGCACTGATGCACCTGGCGTAAAAGAGGCAGTTGGAGATGCGGCGATATTGGTTCCCATTTCTGACTCCTCCTCAATGGCTCAAGCTATAATGAGAATAGGAGAGGATAGGAAATATAGAGCAAAGAAAGCAAAAGAAAGCATAGCTCGCGCCCGTGAATACAGCATCGAGGCTTGCGCTGACAGACACCTAAGTCTATACCAAGAAATTATTTCATCACCTAAAACAAATACCTTATGGCCAAATACCTATTCGATCGAAGCATGGCGCTAATCGGTCTGATCTTCATATCACCTTTGATGTTATTCATCTACATGCTTGTCAAATTGGAGCAACCGGCTTTTCCGGGCCTTTTCTCCCAAGTAAGAGTAGGCCGAGGCGGGGAGCTCTTCAGAATTTACAAATTTCGCACCCTCGATGAGACCCATCACCGATGCCAGTCAGCCGCAACTCCACAGGAATTCAGGCCGACGCCCTTGGGCAAGTTCTTGCGTTGGACCAAGCTCAACGAATTGCCTCAGCTATGGAACGTCTTGATAGGGGATATGAGCTTTGTTGGCCCTCGGCCCGATGTGCCAGGATATGCTGACGCATTAGAGGGAGCGGACCGCGAATTGCTCAAGTTGCGTCCCGGCTTGACTGGGCCAGCCACGCTTAAATATAGAGATGAAGAAAGACTGCTCTCAGAGCAGACCGACCCATTGGCTTACAACGACTTGGTGATTTTCCCCGACAAGGTGCGTCTCAATCTGCATTATCTTTACAACTACAGTTTCTGGATGGACCTCAAGATTTTGGCTTGCACCATTTCCAATAGCCGCATGCTGTATAATGGCGAAAGAATCTGAGAGATGATCCCCAAGATTATACATTACTGTTGGTTTGGACAGAAACCTATGAATAGAGTGGGGCTTCGCTGCTTGCGCAGTTGGGAGCGACTGTGTCCCGACTATGAGATTAGGCGTTGGGAAGAATCCAATTTTGACTTGGGGGCCCATCCTTTTCTTAAGTGGTGCCATGAACAAGGGCTGTGGGCATACCTCAGCGATATGGCTCGGTTGATGGTGGTGCACTATTACGGAGGAATTTATTTCGACACAGATGTAGAACTGATCAAGCGACCTGATGCTTATCTGGGCCAGGAGGCTTTTTTCGGTTTTGAAACACCGCAATACGTTGCCACAGGCTTAGGATTTGGCGCTGTGCCTCGACATAGAGCTGTTAAGGCTATGCTCGATGAATATTATTCATTGAGACCAGCAGCTGATGGCAATTGGCCCACAATCGGATGCCCAAGGCTAAATACCTTGGCTTTGGAGAAGTTAGGTCTTGTACCTAATGGCCAACTGCAACGAGTAAGCAGCGCTTTGATTTTGCCACAAAGCTGTATGAATCCCTTTGACCCGGTTACGGGCCGGTTGACGATTCAACCTGATACAATTTCAATACATTGGTATTCTATGTCTGCCTTATCTCCCTGGCTTAGGATTAGGAACAGAGTGGGGAGGCCTTGGCATAGACTGCTTTCTGCATTTCAGCGATGTTGAGAATTCTGATTCATATACACTATATGGAGCTCGGAGGCGCTGAGACCAGCCTTCTCGGATTGCTTGAGGTGCTTGAGGGTGAAAATATCTCTATAGATTTGTGGGTAAGTGATCCTCGGGGCCCGCTTATGGCTCACTTGCCTGAATGGGTGAATGTGATAGATAGTCCAAAGCCCTATCAGGTATTGGAGAGGCCAATCCTGACTGCGATTAAGCGAGGATGTGGGAAGATAGCGTTAGCTCGGCTTATGGCAAAGATTGAGTTTTGGGGGTATTCTCGAAGCCTTAAGTGTCGCGATGAAAGCGGAATTTTCCCTTTTGTAGATAAATGGGTAGTGAGAGTTTTGCCAGAAAGGCACAGCCTTGGCCATTATGATATAGCAATATCTTATTGCGGTTTCCCAAGGATGGTGCTTGACAAAATAGATGCAAAAATGAAATGCGCTTGGGTTCATACCGACTATTCAGCCATAGATGTTTGCCAAGCATTAGAGGCGCAAGTTTGGAAGCGTTACGATACTATAGTGTGCGTTAGCGAGATGTCTCGGGTGAATTTCCTGAAAGTATTTCCTCAACTGGAACCCAAGACAGTAGTGATTGAAAATCGCCTCCCGCTGAGATATATCCGCACATTGTCGGACAGTCAAATAGGAGCGGACGTGGATATGGCTAATGGCAGAATCAAATTCTTGACCATTGGTCGCTATTGCGCCGCAAAGAGACTGGATGCCATCCCCGTGATTTGCCAACGGCTTATAGAGATGGGCATAGATCTGGAGTGGTGGATTATAGGGCATGGGGCAACTGACCAATATATCCGTGATGCCATAGAGGCTTATGGCATGGAAGCGAGAGTAAAGCTATTGGGCAAGAAAGAGAATCCTTATCCCTATATCAAGGCTTGCGATTGGTATGTGCAGCCCTCGCTATATGAGGGCCGATCAGTGACTGTGCAAGAGGCGCAAGCTCTTGGGCGACCAGTCATCATAACTGATTTTCCAACGGCTAAGTCCCAACTCAGCGACGGCCACGAGGGTTGGATTGTGCCTATGGCACCAAGGCAATGCGCTGAGGCGATTGCCCAGATACTCGCACAATATAGAATCCCGACTGCAGAGAGTATCGATTCTCGCCAATGCCAACCTTGACTTGTTGCCATCCGCCATCCTCCCATTTCGGCCAGCTTGGGCAAAAGGCCCTGGGTAAAGACATGTTACCCGTATTGGCTGCCACTGAGGCCGAGAGCGCGATTGCTGTGCATATAGAGGTGAAAAACAGTGGTCTCATAAGGGAAAAACTTTATGTAAAGTTACGAAATATTGTGTAATTTTCCGTAACTTTGCATAGTTAACAATCCCTACCAATAGCAATTATCAATAAAGCAATCAATATTATGGGCATCAGCTATAGAAAAAGAGTGAAACTAATGCCAGGCGTAACTCTCAACTTCAGCAAAAGCGGCATGAGCACCACCATCGGAGGAAAAGGGGCCAGTGTCAACATCGGCAAGAAAGGCACCTATCTCAACACTGGCATTCCGGGTACTGGCATTTACTGTCGGCAGAAAATCGGAGGCTCATCATCCGCTTCTTCAACTCGCCGTTCATCCTACTCATCTCAGTCATCGCAATACTCTGGCCAATCCTCTTCTTCCTCGCAAGGGACAAGTTGGTTATGGATTTTGGCAGTGTTGGCCTTGGGCATTCTGATAGGCGTGATGCTGTAATATCATGAAATAATCGTAAATCTGATAAAATGATAAAAGACATAAAGAAATCACACACGCCCATCTTGGTGCTTGGAGCTCTGGCTGGGCTTACAGCCATGAATCTGATGGCTGAAGATATCTCGATACAGAGATTCCGTCACTATTCGGCCAAATACCCGACTCCGGTGGCAATAGGCGACACCTCATGCCTCAAAGCCAAAGCCCTGGAATGTCAGATTCCGCCTCTCACTTCCTCTACGCCTTTGACGGTAATCGAGGACGTAGCTCCCGGCAACGACCAAGCAGTCGAAATCCACGCTCTCGGATTTGACTTTGAGAATCGCGATTTCTGCAAAGCGCAGATTTGTGTCGAAGGCCTAAGCGAATACGAGGCTACGGTTGACGGAAAGCCTATTTCTACGAGTTCGCAATCCTTCACTCCTGCCACTCATTGTGGCCTAATCAAATATGTGAGCCGACCCGGGCGCACAGATTCGCTCAAAGTGACCATCAAGGTCGAAGGCGATGGACGCATCAAAGAGGTAACAGATGGCACGCGGCTATTCACTCTCAGCGATGTGCTGTATGGCACTCGCATCAATGGAGCGCAAATCTCACCCGACGGAGCTTATGTGATGGCCAGCTATTCAGATACCGATGATGAGGGCTCGACACGGTATTGGCAACGCATATATGATGCCAACACTGGCGCACTGGTCAAGACCCTCTACGAGTCATCAGCCTGGATGCCAACCGGACATCAATATTACAGCATTAGGAAGAACCATGAATACAAGCGTCATATCGTAGTCACCGATCCTGTTTCTGGCTCGGAGAAAATTTTTGCACACCATATACCAGATGGCAATTTTGCCATTTCGCCCAAGCTGGACTATCTGTTGTATCTGCTCACACGCGAGGGGGATAAGGAAGATTCCCAAGTGTATCAAGTGCTTGAGCCTGACGACCGCCAGCCCGGTTGGCGCGATCGCTCTTATCCGGCCCTTTACCGACTCGACCAGCCCTCGGCCCTGGTGCCTCTGACTACAGGGTCGGAGCAGTGCAACATATCTGACATCTCAGCCGATGGAAGCCAAATCTTACTGCTAACCCAGAGAAATCGCATGGGACAAAGACCTACCCTGGTATTCTCTCTGTTGTTATTAGACCTCAACACCATGCAGGTTGATACCCTGGTGCGTGATGATGGCTTCATCTCTCTTGCCAAATTTTCGCCTGATGGCAAGCAGGCAGTAGTGATGGGTACTCCCGAGGCTTTTGACCGCACTGGTTGTTCGTTGCCACAAGAAACAACGCCAAGCATGATTCAGACGGAATTATACTTGCTCGACTTAGCCACGCACAAAGTCAAGTGGCTCACACAGGATATGGACCAGAATCCTGACCAGGTAGCTTGGAGCCAGGCCGATGGCAAAATCTACGCTATGGCAGAAAAGCGAGACATGTATGCTCTCTATCAAATTGATCCCAAGTCGGGCAAAATAACCGAAATCTCCACTCCCGAAAACCTAGTAAAGGGATTCGACCTGGCAAAGACGCAACCCACTATGGCATGGTGGGGCCAGAGCGATAGCAATCCTGATGGATTGTATGTGATGGATCGCAAGGGCAAGCACACGGTGCTCGACCAACCATCAGCTTCCCGACTGGCAGAGACACGCCTTGGCGTGATGCAGGACTGGAATTTTGTAAACGCAAAGGGCGATACTATCTATGGCCGCTATTATGTGCCCGATGATTTTGACCCATCTAAAAAATATCCAGTGATAGTTGATTACTATGGAGGTTGCAGTCCCTCATCGAGAAATTTTGAGAGCCGCTATCCATGCCACGTATATGCTCAGCAGGGCTATGTGATGTATGTGGTCCAACCAAGCGGTGCCACAGGCTTTGGCCAAGAATTCTCGTCTCGCCATGTCAACACCGCCGGACAAGGTCCAGCCGAAGATATCATTGAGGGCACCAAGAGATTCTGCCGTGAGCATGAATTTGCTGATTCAACTCGCATCGGCTGCATTGGAGCCAGCTACGGCGGATTCATGACTCAATACCTGCAGACAGTCACCGATATCTTTGCTGCCGCCATCTCTCATGCCGGCATCAGCGACCACACCAGCTATTGGGGCGAGGGTTACTGGGGCTATTCCTACAGCGAGGTCTCGATGGCCAACAGTTATCCCTGGACACGCAAAGACCTGTTTGTTGACCAGAGCCCATTGTTCCGAGCTGACAAGGTCAAGACTCCGATACTATTCTTGCACGGCGATGCTGACAACAATGTGCCAGTGGGGGAGAGCATCCAGATGTTCACTGCCTTGAAACTGTTGGGCGTGCCTACAGCCTTGGTCTTGGTAAAAGATCAAGATCACCATATCCTCGATATCGAGAAGCGCAAGAAATGGCAAGATACAATCTTTGCCTGGTTTGCCAAATATCTCAAGGATGAACCCGAGTGGTGGAATGAGATGTACCCGGACAAAGGACTCTGATAAGGATAAACTATAAGGGATAAACTATAAGGGATAAACTATAAGGGATAAACTATAAGTGATAAGGTGATGGATACGGCTGAATTGATTATAAAAGAGTTTCCTGAATTGTCGGTCAAACAGATTGAGCAATTCCAAGCTCTTGGCGCTCTCTATGGCGATTGGAACTCTAAGATCAATGTCATCTCGCGCAAGGACATTGACAATCTCTATGCCAATCATGTGCTTCACTCGTTGGCTATAGCTAAGTTTCTGGGCCCTCTGGCTCTAGGTACGACAATGCTCGATGTAGGGACGGGTGGAGGATTCCCAGGCGTGCCATTGGCTATATACTATCCTGAGTGCCGATTCCACATGATTGACCGCATAGGCAAAAAGATTCGCGTGGCTCAAGATGTAGCCTATCAGATAGGGTTGGACAATGTGACTTTTCAGCATGGCGATGTAGGTGAGTGCCGCGAGCGGTACGACTATGTAGTGAGCCGTGCTGTGATGCCCCTCAATGCCTTGGTAAAACTGGTGAAAAAGAATATCGCCAGCAAGGGCAAGCCCGGTAATCTCTACAGCCCTGGCTTGGTCTGCCTAAAGGGAGGCGACTTGGCCGAGGAGAGCCAAGGAATCGGATCTTCTGTGATCGAGGCGCCTCTCGGAGAATTGCTGCACACGCACCAATACGAAGACAAATGTGTGGTGTATGTACCGCTCTAAGTAATGAGTAATCAGTAATAAGTAATGAGTTGAGTTGTAAGTAATCGGCTACAAATACCAAGAATATCAAAATTTATTCGTAAATTTGCGCTCATAAATTGCAAAGCAAAATAAACGTATCAACATGAAGTTACTCGAAGGAAAAACCGCCCTCATTACGGGCGCTGCTCGAGGCATTGGCAAGGCCTTGGCCTTGAAATTCGCCCAAGAGGGAGCAAATATCGCATTTACCGACCTCTTTATTGATGAGAATGGCAAAGCCACCGAAGACGAAATAGCAGCTCTTGGCGTAAAGGTCAAGGGTTACGCCTCAAACGCTGCCAAATTTGATGACACCCAGGCTGTCGTGGCCGAAGTGGTCAAGGATTTTGGCCGCATCGACGTACTGGTCAACAACGCCGGTATCACAAAGGACAAACCCATGCTGCGCATGACCGAGGCCGACTGGGATGCAGTAATCGCTGTAAACCTGAAGAGCGCCTTCAATTTCATCAACGCAGTGCTACCGGTGATGATGCGTCAGCGCAGCGGCAGCATCATCAATATGGCATCTGTGGTAGGTGTGCATGGCAACGCTGGCCAGGCCAACTACGCTGCCTCAAAGGCTGGCCTGATCGCTCTGGCCAAGAGCATCGCACAGGAGGTTGGATCTCGCGGCATCCGCGCCAACGCTATCGCTCCCGGATTCATCGAGACTGCTATGACAGCTCAGCTTCCTGATGAAGTGCGCGCCGAGTGGGCCAAGAAGATTCCACTACGCCGCGGAGGCAAGGTCGAGGATATCGCCGATGTGGCTACCTTCCTCGCCAGCGACATGTCAAGCTACGTCACCGGTCAGGTAATCCAAGTGGATGGCGGCATGAACATGTAAAAAATTAATAACTAATAATGAAGAATGAAAAATGGCTATCC
>JAJBUH010000012.1 GCA_020860445.1 Bacteroidales bacterium
GCGCCGGGGGCGGCGCTGCCACACTGCACTGCGCCGGGGGCGGCGCTGCCACACTAATTAATCCTAAATTTGAAGGTCGAGATTAGGTAGTAGCCGGGCGAGAGGGATGAGACGCGGGTGAGACCCGGGGTGGCGGTTACTGAGCGCAAGTAACGCCCATTGAGGTCGTAGAGGCCAAACTCAAAGTCGACATCATACGGGTTGTCAATCACCAGCTCGTTGCTCTCGATGCTGAACAGTATGTTCGATTCCTGGCTATCGCCATCCTCCTCATCATCGCCCTCGCCAATGCTGTCAATACCGCGCGAAGCGATTTGCACTGATTGGCCAGTGTTGTCAGCCGACACGAGATATGTGCGGAATGGTTCAATCATTCGCGAGGCAGAGCCACGCTCAAATTGCTGACCATTGTTGGTGTCAATCTCAAGCTGGTAAGCATTGAGAGAGCGATGCATGTACGAGCCCTTGAAGGTGTAACCATTATGAGTGAATTCCTGCTCGGTATACGCATCTGTCATCAGAATCTTTTGGGGTTGAGTATCGGCGTAGGTGATAGTCTGACATCCTGGATTTGAAGTATTGAGATACGTAGCAAAGAACTCGCCAGAGCAGTCAAATTCGCGATACCTCTTACCTGGGAAGCTGATGATATAAGGATAGCGAGCCGTAATCATCGGGTAATCCTTATAGTCAATACCTTTTTCAGTGTAGCCTGGAGCTTGGTCGCCATGGGTATTGTTGGTGTAATAGGAATCGCCATAAAGAGCCGAGAAATACTGATTAGAATAATGGTATGTTGCAATCTTAGCTTCCTGAAGATCAGCATTAGCGCTCAGGTCATTCTCCGAGCCGGGACGCTCGAAGTATGCCTTTGAATCCTTGATCTCGGTAAATTTCCTCAGCCAATATTCGTGGCTATCAGCCTTTGTCTCAAGATACGAAACCTTGTTGTCAGCCTTGACATGCTCGCCATAGAAATGGCTCAGCTCGCCATGATTGTGCTGGTAACCTATAGGCTGCCCATCAATCGAGCCAAAGACGGTGCGAGCCGTGAAGGGCAGGCACAATCCATCCCATGCGTCATTGCCATTGGAGAAGAGTTCTGGTGTGCGGCGATACCAAATAGTCTTGTTGACATCAAATGCTATCGGGCAGTTGAAATCCTCACGGTCGATGAGCTGGAAGTAGTCAGCATTGGGGGTCATAGCAGTGGTGACATTGCCCTCACTATCTGTGCTCGATGCAGTTGCGTCAATCACATGATAGTATATGTTCTCGGCCCTGACCTCGGTATTATCATAAGGGGCCAAGACGCTCATTTCATCTGGGCGGTACACCAGCAGGTTGCGAGTGAGGGTGCCATTGGTGGAATCATAATCGCCTATCTCTCTATTCTCCTCTTGCGAAGCAGTGGTGAATGAGAGAATGCCATGATTCTCTACCGTCTCAGTGGCGTAAGCATCTGGCAGGTCTACTGCCGGAGCATACCAGATATGACGGAATTCGCTCTTGGCATCATCGCCATCATAATCTATGCTATAGCCATTGGTAGAGGCTACACCATATTCCTCATCCCTTACGCCATAGAAGTCGATAGCGGTGAGGGAAGGTTGCTGAGCCACGGCATCCTCATTGAAGTGGAAGCCTTGGTCGAGCTTCGAGCCATAGAATCCCGAGGCACGATATACTATTTGGTCCTTTACCACAGCATGGGGCCATGGCTCATCCTTCTGGCCATACGACAAGTCTTGACCGAAGAATCGATAGTCGTCGGGGAAGATGGGCAGATAATACTCATTGCCATCTTTATCAAGGAGAGCATTACCAGCAGCATCCTGAGCCAGACGAGTCAGATCTTGATCATCGGTAGTATAATGATGAGTGGCAAGATGGCCTGTATTCACTTCTGTGCGCTTAATATTGATGTCATGGTAATTTGGCACTTCGGTGGTACGCAGTGCCCATGGCTGGTCAGCGTCTTGCACACGCGAGTAGCGGTAATCCCCATCATAGAAGATATCATTGAGTGGCAGCATGAATGTGCCATCTGATGTGTTGGTAGCACGATTGTACCTCTTCTTGAGATAGAAGTGGTTAAGGTCGTAAGCAATTTCGCCATAGGTGAACTCATCATCTGTAGCGAGGGTCAAGCCTACCACATTGTTGGCGGTGGTTGCACCAGATGTGCGATAGCAATTGTAGATAGAGCCATTGTCACCAGCGACCATCAGACCCTTGGTGCGGTCATCATTGTTGAAGAGGAAGCAACCCCAAAGACCCTTGTCGGTGTCAGAAGTATTCGCGCCAAAGACTGTGGTATTATCCGATTTGCAGATAAAACCAGTGTTGTAGAATACGCCTTGGTTGGTGCCGAGGAACATATTATTGCTGCCCATGTCAATCGAGTGACCATTGCCATGGAAGATACCAGCAAATTCCAAATTGCTCACATCCACGCCTGGGTTTCTTGGCATGTCCAAGTCAGCCATAAGATGTACAATAAGGCCCTCAGCATTTTCGGGATTGATATCCAATCCGCTGGCGGTGACGCGAGGATTGGGTCGAGTCATGCAACTATCATTGAGCCACTTGAAGAAATAGTCCATATCATCTTGGTCTTCGATATATATGCGAGCTCCAGCGGTGAGGCGCAGGTCCTCAAGCTTGATCGTGCCATCATCGTTGCGCGAAGCACCATCATAAGGCCGCATGCGATGGTAATTGTGCACCACCAGATGCTTGAGCTCAGTATCCTCGGTGGTGGTCACCGTGGTGCCTGTTCCTCCAGTAGATTCAGAGCCTTCGGTGCCCTCTGATTCCTCGGATGCTACAGTTGTTGTGTCAGTATTATCCTCGGAGTATGGAGTGCGATAGAAGCGCATATCGTCTGAGTTATTGGCAACTATTTCGTACACCAGATTCCATCCGTCACGGTAATAGTAAGCAGGAATGTGAATCTCGGTTTCAACATTGCTTATCCTTTGGTCGTTGATGCACTCAATGTCCTCCCCGATGTTAGAGCCAGTAGGGATAGTTTTGATTGCTTCTGCGATGGCTGTCTCACTGGTTCCAAGGTCTCCTTTCATGATATACCAATTGTGGCCAGTAATAGCCAAGTTGGAATCATCAAGTAAAACCACCACATCATCGGCATTGGCATAGATGTACTCGCCAGGCAGAGCGCAATTCTCAATCCTGGGCACGCCTGAGATGCTTGGCCCCATGAGATAGTTGATAGTCAAGTTGATGGTGTATTGGAATAGTTTGTTGCCGCTGCTATCCCTACCGTAAAGTACAATTCGTACGTTTTCATTCTCGGCCATGTGGTTATTATAGTAGTCTGTGCCAGTATTGACAACAGGGTCGTACAGGGTAATGCCCAACAGAGGCATATTGTCCTCTTTTTCACCGTCGCTATTGACAATGGTAGAGCTATAAGAAAGGCTACCATTGCCGTAAAAGTCTTGATCCAGAGAAACCAGATTATTATTCTCCACATAAGTAGACGCGCGAGGCAATCCTATCACTTCTCGGCCCGAGGATTCGGTATACTCAGTTGCCGGGATGTTGTCAAGCGTCAGGTAGAGCTTATAACCTTTGGCGTTGGCGGCTTGGTCTGCGGGGCTCAGGTCTTGCAGGTCAGATGTATAACCCGATTCATCTGTTCCGCTCCAACCAGTAGAGGTCCATGAGATTCCATTGATAGGAGTCCAATAAACTTCTTCGAGGGTTACCTTGTCGCATGATGGCACTCCATACAGGTAAGTCAGTAAGTCGCGACTATTCAGAGTAAACGACTTAGGATTGTTGTAAGTTACGCCCGTCAGGTTAACATTAAAGGTAAACTGTGAGCCGTTCACAAACCAGTAGTGTACCTCTTGCAGCGCATTACAATCACCATGACCTGTATCGACTGCTGTAGAGGCCTTTCGGGGATGCATGGCAGAAGAAGCCCCCGTCCATCCATAATAATTTTCCCATCCAAGTCCATACGGGAAGCAATCGTCATAGATGTAGTTGTATTCATTGCCAGTGCTAGAAAGCTTATAGGCAGCACCCGGGAAGATGAAATTGCCCGTTGTCTCCAAGAAGTGGTTGGGGTCATCATGCTGATTTAGGGCATAGATATAGCCACCTCCCTCGTCAGTTGAGAGAGTCATCAGCTTCACTTCAAATACGCCAGTCACTGGGCCATAGTAAATGTCCTCAATGCCATTGTTTAGGCCAGCACCTTGCACCTTGAGCGTGTAGCCATTGTTGATGCCAATCATATTGGCAGCAGTGCCCACATTGCGTTGGTCAAATTCAAGGGAAGTGGCTCTTTTGAGGGTCTCTGAAGAAGACGCGTTGTTGCAATTAGCGTAGTAATTCTCAATGCGATTCTTCTTGTAGTCTTGGTAGGTGAAAGTGGCATCCAGATAGGTGTAATCGTCATCGGTGGCCCAAGTAGTAGAACTACTGCCAGTGGAGGATGTCGGGTTACCACTCGGAGCATTCAGACTATACAACATTCCATCGGCTCCGCGATATGCTTGGTCAAAAGCTACGTTCGAAGTCATGGCTGCTACGTAAAGCACATCGTGGAAGAAACCAATGTAGTTGCGGCACCGAGCATTCAGATGCTCTGAATTGAAGAGACCAGAGGTCTGACGAGTGCCTGGGTCAAGGGCCGCATCAGCTGATATCGAAGAGCGCATCTGCAGTTCACCGATACGAGTGAGGGAGTAGTTTGTGGCGTCAATGGTGTTAGTCGAGAAGTCATTAGCACCCTCCAAGAAGAAGCAGCAGTCGGTGACCGTGAAAAGGTCGAGACGCTGGGCCGTATTGAGGAGTTTGGGGAACTGTGGACAATAGTCGGCATAACCGTAGTAGGCGAGGTCGCAATTGCGGAATCCCTCTACATACACCTTGCGGCCACCACCGTAAACGCCACCATCGCTCTCGATTTCATAATAGGTATCCATGCTCGTGCCATCAGTATTGAAATCCTTGTCGGTAAGGATTTTCGATGACTGAGCAATATAATCACCACGCTTATAATCTCCACCACTTTTAGCGCTATAAGAGTTGCTGGTTGAATTATATTCATAATCGCCTTTGCCAGTACCTACATACAGGTAGGAGCGGCCAGTCTCAGTAGGCTCAAATATATACTTACCCATCACATCCATACCAGGATACATGGTCACCTCAACATAGTGACCGGTGCCGATAGTGATATGGTCACGTATTTTGGCTGGATTATCATCAGACTCGTATGCTGCTCCAGTGTAATCATATTGCGCTGTTTCTCCAACAACATTGCGAGTGTCACGATTCTCGATATTGTCCCATATCATGATAGAAGAATTACCGCCGTAACCGATGTCATTCTCATCATTGTTGTTTAACTCATCAAACTTCTTTACGGTAAATTGGCCCGCCAAAGAGGTAGACGAATTGGAGGTAATAAAACCTCCACCATACACATTGCCATGAGCAAAATATTCCTGTCGCTCATCTCTGCGGCTTCTGCCATTACCAATATAAATATCTATGTCATCCCAATTTATTTTGTGGAATTCCACATAGGGAGAATTATTATGGGCAGCATAGAATTGTGGCAGATCATCTCCTACGAAAGTGAAATTGTCAGTAGGAATTGTTGACTCTGTATCAGTGGTTTCGCCAGTAGTTAAGTCTGTGCTGGTAGTGACCACCGAGACTAAAGCCTCAAACAGGTTGGGAGAAATATATTCGCCTTCACGCAACCAGATATCGCGAAGTACAGTTTCTTTATCCGCACCGTCAGAGTTTTTCCATTTGCCTATGGCAGCGCGGCTGATGTCATCATTGCGCTTCAGGCGGTAGTGTCCGCGAACATTACACTTGTAGTACTGAGGCCAGCCAATCATAATCTGAGTTGAACCATACAATGGAGCAGCTTCCGACCCTCCATATAGGTTACTCAATACCATTCCGTCACGCACTGCGATTTCAGTGTTTCCAATGACACTGCCCTGCTGCGATCCGCCAAATATGGTTGCAGTCGATGGGCTAAGATCGCCTTCGGTTTTGACTACGTTGCCCAGTTCATCGTAATAATAATAGTCAGGATGGAACTGTCCGGGAAGCATGTGCAACTTTATGTTGCCGAGTACCTCGGTTGCGGAGCCGTAGCCGCCGCCGATGAGGGCGAAGGAGCGGCGCTGGAGCTGGTCGATACCGTTGACGATTACGCGATCCTTGGAGAAAAGTTCGTCAATTGAGACATTGGCCCAGTCGATGTCATAGCCCATATCAGTGGCCTCTTGCTTGAGGTCGTCGAAATAGTCGCTAAATGTTGAGGTATCCCACTCCTTGACCATATCGCTATATAGGTCGATGTGGATGTTGCCGACAGTGCGACCCGAATTGTAGCAACCGCCAAAGATAGAGCATTTGCCCTCGGGGAAGTAGATGTGAGAACCGTCATAATCCAAATCCGGTACCAGCGAGATTGAGCGGTTGTCTACATCATCGACATATTTGATCTTGAATGGTTTGAATTGGCTGCGCACTTGGAGGTAGACCTTGTCGGTGTATTTCGGCTCCTCAACGCCCTTTGAATTGATGACTGTCTCTGTGCTCAATGGGGTTGTTAGGCCGCCGATGTGGCTGGTGCCACGATAGGTGACATTGGCGCTGTTGGAGCCGCCCACGATGCGGTTGTAGATTACCAGGTTGTAGGGGAAGGTCAGGCCGATGGTCTTGTCGGTGAGCATCGAGCCGTTGTTGCCGCCCACATAGAAGTCGCCGATGTAAGCCTCCTGCAGGCTCGGGCTAAGGTTGAAATCCTTGGGCAGACCGGTAATCTCCACAGCCTGCATATACAGGTCGAGCAGGGCTGGATAATCCTTCAGATCGCACGCCTCGGTGAGGTCGATGCCGTTTAGACGCTCGGTGACTTCCATCATATCGGGGTCAACGAGGCTCTCGCCATTCGAGCCGAGGAATACGCCATTGAGCACCACATAGCTGCCAATCTCAAACTTGATGTCGCCATTGGTGTCGGTAGCATCCGAGTGGTTGACAGTCGACGAGTTGCCACCGCAATACACATTGCCGCGCACAAAGGCCGTGACTGCCTCTTTGGTAACAATATCATTGCCTTCGCTATCTTTGCCATACACCGGGCCTGTGCCTTCGATGGTCAGATAGGTGCGCTCCACATTTGGGCGATAGGCGTTGATGGCTTGGAGGATTTGTGTGGGGGTGGGGTTGGTACTGCCGCCATAGACATACTCGTTGCCATCCTTCTCAGTGCGCATAGGCAGGATGAAGTAGCGACCGCCATAGTTGTCGCTGCCATAAGCCTCAGCGATTTTGGCACCATCGGCATCATTGGTGTAATCGTACTGGTAACGGTAGTTGCCATTGCCAGCGCAGTACACATCGCCGCTGATAGCGCCCGTAATCTTCACTCGCGAGCCCTGGTATACAGTGCCGCTCACATCGTTGCCGCCATACACATGGTCGACCACGCCATCGTTAATCTCCAGCGTAGCGCCGTAGAAATTGGGATTGTAGGTGATGTAATTATCATTGGTGAGAGTGAGTGTAGTAGGAGTGGCGTTCTTTAATGCCCCAGTGATGTCCGGTTCAATGTCGCCTACGCGACCACCGCCAAACACTGCATCGGCATGCAGCGTCGAGCTATTGATCACGAGCTTGAGAGCCTCAAGCTCGGGCACTTGGGTAGTGGTATTTGTGGTGGCATCGGTGTAATCGACCTTATTGCCTGTAGCCTTGCAATAAGTCATCTTGCCAAAGTTGCCTCCCGAATACACCGACCCCAGATATCCGCTCACCAGATTCCAAGTCGGCTGAATAGCCATGTCGGCGTTGTTGTTGCCGCCATATATGCGATAGATATGATAATTGAAGATAGTGTTGGCATCATCGCCTGTGCCAGTGGTAGTGGTGACTTCTTCAATCTGCTCTTCGTCGGAGAGGTGGAAGGTATTCCAAATTCTGACCAGAGCATCCGAGCCAGCGAAACCAGCGCGAGCGCGCATGATGGAATCGGTAGGGGAGTAGTTGACGTTGAGATTCGTCTCGCCAGTGATAGTAGCCTTGTCACCGCCACCGTACACATTGATCAGTGTACCGCCTTGGATGTCAAGGTAAGCCTTCTCAACATGGGGCACTTGGAATCCAGCGTAGTCCTCGGTAGGATCAGGAGCCAAGTCAAATTCAATTACATGGTTGCCTAAGCCAGAAGCCAGGCGATAAGTGCCACCTTCGTAATAATCTAAGCCCGAGTGGCTACCATAGCTGCCGTTTGAACCACCGTAGAGGTCGCCAATCAGCGGGAAGCCGTTGTAACCATTTGATGCGCCGGGTGATTCCTTGCCGGGGTTGACCTCTTCGCTTAAGGCTGGAGCTGCAGAAGGAGCCTGAGTTGGCTGTTGCACGATTTCATGCACCTTCACGTATGTAGAATAGGCATTGATTCCATAATCGGGCTTGGCATTGTTGTTTTCCACCTCCTCTTTGTTTAGTGCCTCTCCTGCTGTTGGCTGGGGGTAGATATTGCCAGATACATCGTTGCCGCCAAAGACAGTGCCAGCAATCAGGCGAGCACCTGACCAGTCACCCAATGTAGGTGTCAACAGACCGTAGTTGAAATATTCCAGTTGGTCATACACCTCATCGCATAGCTCTACATGGGTACGGCCATAGAGGTCGCCCAAACAAGCGCCGCCATATACTTTGTCGACATTGCCAGAGAACAGCCTTACCTCAGTAGCGATAGGCGTTGGGTCGTGGTCAGGATTATTTGCATCCAGAGCTACACCCACATTGCCGTAAAGACCGCCACCGTAGATAGCGCCGAATACGAATGAGTTGGCCTCATCGCCTACATATTTGATATGAGTCATGCCGTTGACATTGCCTTGGCAACCGCCACCGAATACATTCATGCCCACAAAATGGTGCATCAGGTTGACGTAGGTGTCGCCATCCACGCGACTGTCAGAACCATAACCGCCGCCGAATACGCGGCCGATATTATGCTCGAGCGTGGAGATGTCGTCGAATGTGGTAGGATCCTTTTCGCTCAGGTGTTTGCCAATGGTATTGGAGAGTACGCTCACCATCACATCGCCTTGGGTCACGCCGCTATCGTAGCAGCCGCCATAGATTACACCACCGAAGTGATAGTAATGCTCAGTGGGGTCTTCGACGCTGCCAGTATATTCCTGCTCGCCTTTCTGGGGTTCAAACTGGTTGGCCACGGTAAGTTTAAGCACAGTCTTGTCAGGACGGTCTTCGCGAGCTCCGCAGTAACCAGCCAAAGCATTGCCATTAGCATCAGCTGATACAGCAATAGCAAAGCGTGGATTTTGCAGATAGAGGGCATTGGGCACAGTCTTTAGTCCTTGGGTGTAGTATTGAGGAGCAATGTAAGAACCTTCTGATATTTCATACTTTGTAGTATATAATCCTTTTTCATAGGTCTCACCAAGGTATTCTGATGGTTTTACATCATGGATATTTTGGCCCTTATCAGCATTGTAGGCTAACAGATAGTAGGTGTAGGTTGATTGAGTGACCATGCCGCCCTCAAATTCATAGATAAGGTTGTCATCATTACTTGCTCTGAGAGTCTTATTATCCGCCTCGTAGCCGTAGTAGCGATTGGTGGCATTTTCAGAGCCACCGACCACTCGGTCGAGGATGGTTACGCCGGGTGACAAGATATAGCGGTAGATTGCACCATTCTTCTCTACTTCATCAGTTGATTTTACATCCGACAAATCAGTAATTTTGCCAGTGGTGTAGTTCCAGTACATCTGGTTGTTGTTGGTCATCGAGCCGCAAGCGCCACCGCCATAGAAACTGTTGATGGTGATGTTGGTTGCGTCATACTCGCTGATGGCCATTTCGCCAGGCACCCAACGGCGACGAACGAAATATTCCTCGTCATCGCTATCGTAGGTCTTCACATACTCGCCATTTTCTTTCTCAAAGGGTTCGTTGTAGAATGTGATTTCCACGTCGCCTTGCATCTCGATATTCTTGAAATATGCGCGATACATGTGCTCACCATAGATGCCGATGTTGCCTCCCACTTGGTCGGCAGCAGGGAAGCCGGGCTTGTAGTATTTGTCGGTAGCGTCATAATACCAGTGGTCGTAGGCCACAGCTCCCAACTTGTCTAATTCTTCTGAAGTAGTACCTTTAAAAGTTGAGAGGTCGATATCAGATGGCACCTCATGGGCTGTAGCAAATTCAGTGCCTTCGCTGCCCATGTATACGCTGCCATCGATATTAACATTGCTGCCAATATTGATATGGAGGAATCCGCCCTTGGTCAATCGGCGTGGATCCTCGTAGGGTAGGGCAGTGTTCCACTGGCCGAGGGTGCAGGCGCGTCCTCCGCCATAGACATTGCCGCGAATAGACACGCTGTCCATTCTGCCTTGGTCATCAGTGCCGTTGCCGCTGATGTGAATTGTCACCTTGCCGGTCATTGGTCGGCAGCGGTAGACGTTGCCGTAAACTTGGTCAGCATTATCAGTACCGTCGGTATTCACTTTGTAGTCAGCATGGGTTTTGCCAGGCAACAGGGCTTTGCGATATTGGCGAGCAGGGCCGTCGCCGTAGCGAGCCCAACCCGGTACGTAGTAGCCACGGTAATGGCCATTGCCCACGCCGTAAACGTTGCCGCAGATGGTACCGCCATTGATAGTCATGGTCACGCCCTTGGTATCCACTGCCTCGACATCAGAACAGTAAAGCGGTGCATTATCGCTCGATTCCATGCCAAATCGGGTAGTGCTGCCAGTCTCAATGGTTTCAATTTCCTCGTCGGTATATTCATCTTTATATTTGTCATACCACTTTGAGGTACCCACTACGCCCTTCACATCGTTGCCGCCATATACGTTACCAACGATAAATAGGCTATGGTTGCGGTTGTAGGCGTTCTCTCTACGGTCGGCATTGACCGATGCTAATTCTTCAACCGAGAGATTAGTGTGTCGGCTGAAATTGTAACGGGTCAGCTCCCACTCATTCATATCTATATTGGGCTGCCCAATGTAGAGACGAGCATTCTTATGTACATATCCCATCAGTGCGCCGCCGTATACTTCTTGAATCGAACCGCCGAAAATATAAGTGTCGGCATTGTTGCATTGCGAATAGAATCCGCCGCCGACTACCTTGCGCACAAATGGATAGCCGGATACGGTCAGCAGCAGGTTGCCGTTTTTTGTACTTGGCGAATGTGTCGGGGGTGCGTTCAGCTGCTGGCTTGTTGAGCGACTTGTTGCCTGTGTCATCCACCCAGTAACCCACATCGCCGGCATATCCGCCGCCAGCCACGTCAAAGAATGTCTGACCCGGCACCAGTTCGGTGATTGCTTGGTCGGTAGGCGCTACCTTGCCATCCTCGGGTATGTCAAGGCGTATGTTGGCATTGCCCTCAACGAGGGTATTCTCGCCCCAGCCACCGCCGTATACGCAGAATCGACGATAAGTGATGTCATTCCACGCATCCTCAAAGGTCCAGCCTTCGCCCAGCGATTCCTCGTCATACAGCAGGCCAGCCTTGATCATTACCTCAGCGTTGCCGTCGATTACGCCATTGATGTAGCCGCCGCCGTAGATGTTGAAGTTGTTTTGGGTGCGGACGGGATTACCATCGGTGTCGGTCAATTGATTGCCATCGGCATCATAATAGTAGGTGTAGGCCTCTTGGGAGAAGCGGCCGCCAGTGATTATCACTGAGGTATTGCCCTCAATGTTGGAGGAGGTCTCTACCTGATTGTTGGCTGCGTCATCCAGACAACCCAGACCGCCACCGAAGATGCAGTTGCCGAAAGTGCCGCCAGAAATGTTGACTGAGGTGTTGCCGCCTTGATCGTAGGTTTTAATGAAATTTCCCTCATTA
Organism: Bacteroidales bacterium; assembly: GCA_020860445.1. GTDB lineage: Bacteria > Bacteroidota > Bacteroidia > Bacteroidales > Muribaculaceae > CAG-873. The sequence goes on from JAJBUH010000012.1 coordinate 11,924, forward strand.
TCCAAGCGCTCTGCGCTATATTTCTGAATATCAGAATATGCAGAGCCGCCGTAGACATTTCCTTGGATTTCGCCGCCGCTGATGGTCACGCTGCAGTTGCCATAGATGTTACCCATCGACGGGAAGCCATTCTTGCCCATGCCGCCGCCAAACACGTTGCCGCGCTCCTTGCCGCCATAGACACCGCCCATCACTACGCCATCCTCGATATTGATGCTCACATTACCGAAGACTTGGGCGAGGTGATTGAAGTCATAGGTATAAATGCCATATTGGACAGTGCCATCGGATCCGGCACCACTATTCTCAATAAAATTAAGGGCGCCTGAGCCACCTCCATAAATATTACCGTAGACCTTTACGGGGTCGTTTCCGTCAGGATTGGGCAGCAGGTTGATATAAGCATTTCCATAAAGCGTGCCAGACAGTACGCGACGGGTAACATCGTCTTTAAGGGTACGATATGGGGCGTAGGTCCAATGAGTTCCGCTCATTACATTTGAATACCCATATCCTCCGCCAAAGATATCACCATTAACTATGCCACCATACAGATTGGCTTCTACATAAGTGTCTTGGAGGTAGAGAGAATTGGTGGTGCTATTCCCATCTGCATCGATGCTTTTGCCATCATGATCATATATGATCATCGTGGGGATAGTATTTCCCTCCTGTGTCGCCGTGTCGTAATCACCATAAAGCAAATTGCCACTATTGTCATAATAAGGGATGGTATCGTCAGGAGTATAGCTGCGTTTTCCAGTATCATCGCTACTGTTAGTACCCATTCCTTCATAGCCCCAATCGCGGCCTATGCCAGTGATACAACCTGCGCCAGCTGCATAGAGGGAAAACTCTTCGCTGCTGGAATCGCCAATTGTCCCTCCATAGAGATTGATGATTGAGCGACCGTACATGTATCCTTTAAGCATACTGCTGCCTTCACCATGTCGGCCAAGGCAACCGCCATACAATTGTTGGATTGTGCCTCCATAGATGTTCAGCACTGTTGAGCCAAAAAATGAGTCATCAGGATATCCCCCAATTCTACGCGCCCAAGTGATATTTCCGGCAATAAAGCGAGAAACATAGCCACTCTTGAAGTCAATAACTACGTCGCCATAGACTGAACCGTCAGTCTGTCCGCCTACCAAGAGACCGATATCATGGGTGAATGTGCCGGATGACACTATGAATTCATAAATATTGTCGGGATTTTCCTTTTGAATGTCAACAGTAAGTCGAGTGCGACAAGGATAATCAGGTGAGCCAAAAATATTATGTGCAGTGCCATTAGACTGATTATTCCTAGCGCATCCCATAATACGTCCATAAGCTCCTGATTTAAGTATCATTGTACATACGCCTAGTGTCTCATTGTCCTCGTAAGTAGGCAATGGTGTGGTCGAGCGATCTATATTGTCATTCATGCTGCCTGCCACGAGGGTTAAGTTGACCACCTTTGCATTATCCGCTTGCCCCATGCCATCGCTAAGCGCTGGGAAATTGACCATTCTTACGCCTTTGTCTACCGTAAAGTCATGATTGTAGCAGTAGAAAGCTTGGACACCCTGGTTGCATTTGGTATAAATATCCAAATTTTCCAATGTCAGAGGTGCAATCAAGGCAATATCGGATTTTGAGTTTTCATTCCATTCCCAACCCCAAGTGTCCCCGGAGACATACTGGCCAAAGGCTCCAGTGAGGGTGACATGCTTGTTATAGGGCGATTCCTCTCTGACTGTTTCAGAGTAGTAATTTGTACCATTCTTAAAATAGAGATAATCATTATTGGCATAATACCCCATTATCACAATCTTATTTGTGGCGCGGGTACCTCCATTAGCGTAGCTGTCGAGCAGCTCGTAGGCGCGCTCAATAGTGTGCACAGCATTCTCTGGGTCATGACCATGATTATAGTCTTGACCGTCAGCGTAACCCTCACCTGTCGGAGATGTGGTATAATCAAATGAATGTTTGGTAGCATTGGCTATCGTCAAGCCGCGATCGTAAACAAATATTACATTCACGGGGCCTACTATGTCGGAATAGGTAGAACCGCTACCGGATACAATCTTGATTCGGTAATAAAGGTCTGGGTTAAAGGTTATTCTCTCTCCGTCTTGGATAAGGGTGTCCTCGCGCGGCCCTGCCAAGCTTGACTTTTCAATCACATGAGATACCACGTCTTCCCAGCCATTAGGATTGGTGGGATCGGAATTGGTCTGCCAATAAAAAGTATATTGGCTAGTGGTAGTGTACAAGTAGTCATCTGACGAGGAATCAACTCCTCGCCATACCAATTTGGCGCTATAGTTGCAAAGCTCGTTATTGGCATCATATATGCGGTCGCAATCTACAACTACTTGGCCGAAATTGAGAATTTCTTCGTCAGGGAATGCTCCTTCGGGGTCTGCGGCTACGCTATAGAGGCGCGCGCGAACTGTAAATGACGAGGTACAGTGCAGCAGGTTAGGGTGAATCATAAAGCGAGTGCCAAGTTCATCCACCTTATATTGCCCCCAGCGGTCTGTTTTGAAATTAATATCATAGTCCGTATTATGGTTGCGATGATAGGCTGCTACCCAGTCGGTATGTTCGCCTGAGCTTTCCAAATCGATACCATAATTGCTTGCGCTTGAATCTAAATAACCATTGACCAGATTGTATCCTTGGTCCTCATTGTAATTTGGACTCTTACGCTCATCTTCGACTCCGTCGCCTGGTATTTTGTAGCACCATTGGATTCTCCATAGGTTACCATGATTGGCATCATCCGTAAGTGTATCTCCAAATTCGCTAACCACAGCCGCTTTGAATACAATTGGACGATAGTTGGTATCCTTAAGGGTACCAAGCAGGTTTTGTTTGGTATCGAGGTATAGGATGGTGTTATCTGGAAGGGTGATAGGATATTCATTAGCGGTTGTGGTAAGGACATAACCTTTGGGATTTACATTGCCCTCGGTGTCCTTATAAAGATTATACCCCATGCTGCTCGAGAAATAATGCGAGGGGTCAAAGCGAATATATTCCCCAGTGCTCGGGTCATACTCCCACATTGTCACCGAGAGGTGGTATGACTGAATTGTATTCTCAGCATAATTGAGTGTTCCAGAGCTAATGAGGTCATAGGTACTACCGCTGATTTCTGTATCAGTCAAATACACACGCAAGGCACCCATATAGCTGCCAGTGACCGTCGCAGTGCGGGTATCAGAGCTCACCGAGCCAAGGCTGCTGTTGCTGGCAAGAGACACCCAGCTATCACCTTGCATAATCTGCCAATTGCATGTGACATACTGCAACATGTCATCATTAATATCGTATACCTCGTCGCCTATCATAACCTTCGGAGTATAGACATAGACGTTGCCATCAGTATCGTCAACGGTATATTGCAAGCTATAACTCAGTGCTCCAATTTCAATGTCATCAGTGCATAGCGAGGTGCCCTTGGCGTTTTGCACATCCAAAGTCACGCTTGCATAGTTGTTGCATTCATCGGGCAGCAAGATGGTGCAGGCGCCGAGCGAGGGAGTGACGGTGTAGCCGTAGAGTGTCTGGGGGCCATTGGCAGATGAGACCGTTACCTGATCGGTAGTGCCATCGGTTTTAGTAATGGTCCAGCAGTAGAGATAAGTATTAGAGCTGCGATAGTTGGGCAATTCAGCATATACGGTATGGAGCGTCGGGCGGCTCAATGCCACTGTATCAGGCACGGAGAAATACATATCGTCGCCAGCGGCATTCCAAGCAAACGTCACAGATGGATCCTTGCTGTTTTTGCTCAGCATCTCGGCGATTTTGGTACGGCCATCGCCAGTGTTGAGGTCGATGTAGGTGCCGTGGTTCACGCCCTGCCATGCACGCAATGTGGTAGCATCCTGATAGTCGTGAGTTATGACAGATGCGTCGCGCTCATCGAGCGTGCGCACACCATAGCGGGTAGAGTTGGCCACGGGATAGGCATCGGTGATGGTCACATAGCTTGAGGTAGAGGTATCGTAGATTGAGTAATCGCTGAAATAGCGTTCCTCATCTGGATTGTATGTCTTGCCACCGAGGGTGAATGGTGAAGTGACGGGAACCCAGGTGTTACTGCTTGAATCATCCTCAAATACCTCCCACAGATAGGCATCAGTCATCAGCGAAGCGCTATGGCTGCTGTTGCATCGTGAAAAGCCAAAGACTGGGGCTATCGTAGCCAAAGGTGCATTGATTTTGCCTCGGTAGACGCACGATGTGGGTATGTCGGCATATTTGCCACGGCGCATACGAGCGGCAACTCCGCCGACATTGTACTGGTTCTTCTGGTTGTCGGATGTGCCGCTTCTTCTGATCACATTTGGCAGGTCGATATCGACTTCGCAATATATATTGTTGATAGTGACAGTGCCATAGCTGGAAGTCATATTACTATATCCACCAAAGCTTGAAGCAATGTCGCCAACCACGCCGCCAACATATAATGAAAGATATTGAGGGGTGGCCGTGCCAGCATTGTCCTCAATACGGGAATTGGTTATGATAATGTTTTCGATTACAGCCTTGTGGCCTCCTTTTGCTTCGCTGACACTGTTGTTAGGCGATACAGCGGCTGCCAAGATAGCTATTTTTATATCCGCATTTGTGCTAGTTGAAGTATTAGCAGTGCGGGAAGCCAATGCCTTATCGATATGGATATTGCGCACAGTGCCGCAGAGATACCCGAATAAGGCATGGGAATATTTGTCGGCGCTACTCACATCTGTCCAGTCGATATACAGGTTGCTAATTTTGCATCCACTGCCATCATAAGTGGCGGAGAAGGGGGCATTGGTACCATAGCCAATGTTGCCCAACTCGTGATTATCCAGGTCGATGTCATCCTTCTGCACGATATAGATGCCAAAATCCCATAGGGATTCGGTCTGTTGTAAGTATTTCAGGTCGGCGCCGGTCCAGATTTGGTAGGGATCGTCTTGGCTACCTGAGCCTTTGAGCGAGGAGGAAACAGAGGATCCGTCCCATACATCGGCGTGGGCCGTTGCATTAGACAAAGCAATGAATGAGCAAATTAGCAATGCGGTTTTAAGTCCGTTGCGAAAATATTTATGCATCATACTAAGGATAAAGTGTAAGTGATAAGTGATAAGGTGGCTAACGCTGTAGACCGGAGCCACCACTTTAAAGGCGGCTGTTGCGGTAGGCCGGAGCCACCACTTTAGTTGTGGAGTGTGCGGCTTTGCCGCATTACCAATTAGGTTTGTAGCAGCGTATCCAGATGGCAATTCCCCCACTACGGGGCTGGGGTCCGACCTTTTTATCCGGATGACCATCCCCCCTTAGGGGGTTAGGGGGCTGGTCGCTGGTTGGCCTATTGTATTATTATATATCCATCAGCTGTTGGGTCGTTGTCGGCAAGCACATATATGAATGCTGGCTCGATGCGAATCATCACATCGTAATATTTGCCAGCCTCAAGCACGCGGTCGCCAACCTGGGTATTGTCAATCAGCTTGAGCCAGACCACGTTGGTGGCAGTGTCATTCTCGCGCAGCAGCTGCCCGGGAATGTCAGATGCGCCAGAGTCGAAGTCGCTCAGGGTGCTGAGGTCGTAGACATCATAGGTCACCTTTACATTCAGGGTCTCCATGCTTTGGCCAGGGTAGACGTAGCAGCTTCCAAAGGGCTGGTAAGTGTTGTTAAGCCAGAGATAGCCATCGTCTGTGTTAGCCTCATGGATTAGATTCTCCCAAGTATTGTCTTTGGTTGTGGTTTCAGCCTCCCAGATAGGTGCCGAGGCATTGCCATCAGAGTCATAGTTTACGGTCACGGTATAGAGGGCGCCGTTGGGGGTCTCGATAGAAACCTCCTTAAGGTGCAAGCGGCGTAGTTCCAAAAATTCCTCTCCCATCAAGAAATTGAATCTCAGACGAGAGGTGATGTGGCGCAGTGTCACCTGCTACTCGGGGTTGCCTGAGGTCTCTTTGCTGGTATAGTTGACTATCGAGGTGCCATACAGGTAGTCAGTGGCTCCGCTGCGCGGGATGTGGCTCCAACGCAGTTGGGAAATAGTGCCCATGGCGGCAGCCTCACCTTCAGAATTTAGTAATTCTGCCTTTCTTTCTCCAAGAGGGTCAAGATAGGGAGCGTAGGCTGCGAATTGGTAAGCAGTACTGGGTACCCATTCCTTTTCTGTACTGTATGGCCATTTGTTGCCTGGATGCCTAGCTTCCCAATCGGCTTTGGTTACCGGTTCATCTCCTTTTAAGCTATCCAAATAAAACATCTTCTGATTTTCAAATACTGTGGTGCCATTGATAAACCCCCACACACCCATGGTGGTGGGCATAACGGTGGATATGTCTGGGAGTTCATCGCGGCTGGTTGCCACGGCTGACCAGCCGATGCTGCTTGAGCCAGTGCCTATCAGGATCTGTGGCGAGGTGGCGACTTGGCTCTTTGGCTCGTCATCGCCTCCTGAGCAGCTGGCTAAGGCAAAGGCAGTGGTGAATATGTAAATGCTATATCTTTTCATGTTATTTAGGATTAGTTTTTGAGAGCCGTGCTACGCACTGTAAATACCTCATATAATGGATTTTTGAATGGTTTCTTTTGTAGACACCTCACCAGTTGGTTTGGATGTCGGTTTCGAGGAGCTCGCCTTGGGTCCAGGATTCGGCTGTGACTGTCATAAGGATAATCTCAGATGAACCCTTGGTGAAGTTGAAGGATAAGGTGTAAATGTAGTACTTTTCGGCTTCCCAAAGACTTATAGTCTCATCGAAGTCAAATGTGTCGGTAAGGGTAGTGGTGGTTTCGCCATCTGTGATGGTAATGGAAACACTAAGCTTCTTGCCAGCTAATTCTTGTGGCAATTGTAATGTCTCGCAAAGTGAGGTGGCACCATCCTTGTCCGTTGCATTGAAGGAGGTTGGGAGAGAAAGAACAATAGGGAAGGATGTAGATTCAGCTTCTGGGGAAGCGAGGGTAAATGACCTGCCTGTGAAATCTCCCTCTGTGGAGAGCCCATCAGTAAGGGTTAGGGTAATTGCGCTGACAGTGGCTGGCGCATCGCCACTATTGTACAGCCTAAATCCGACTTTGGAGAGTATGTGGTGGAAAATGGGGCTGACGACATCGGTAAGAGAGGTGTGGGAGGAATGAGGATTTCCCGTTTTTGACGGATCGGCATATATGTCATAATCCAAGACAGTGGTGCCAGCTATGCGCTGATGAGTTGCCACTACCCAATCTACGGCAGAGTCGTCGGTGGTAAGGAGATTGCCTTGCACATTGTTGATGTTTACCCCTAATCGGTCGGCGGTGAGAGAAATATTGTATTTATTGGCATCATGGGCATCTGCACCATTGACATAATAGGGCGCGTAGGCGGTGAACCAATAATCCTGGGCCGAAAGGTCCCAATAGCGGATGTATTGCTGGATACGCTCGTTTTGGGTCATTACATCGTAATGCCATTCAGGGGACTCATAGCGGGTCTCGTAGGCATTGCCGTCAGAATGCATCAGCACAGCCTCGGTGCCACCCTCTGAATTGGTCTTGTAGGCCCATACGCCAAAGGTCTGGTGTAGGCTCTCTAAAGCAGGATCTGAGGCGCGAGATTGCGCGGCTTCGGTGGTGGCGTTGAAGGTCATAGGATAGGAGAGGGACGGGGAGGGTTGGGGTTCTTCTTGTTTAGAAGAACCGCACGAACAGAGTAACCCCGCAGCAACGGTCGACGCTAAGATGAATGGGAGAGTAGCGTGTCTGTAGTTATGCATAAATGTCTTTGTCAATCAATGTGTTATACGCAAGGCGAGGCAGAGCGGCCCTGTGCCGCTGCCCCTGAGTGTAAATTAATCGACAAAGTTACGAAAAAAATTCTAAAAATTACTGAATTTTAACACCAAAATTACTATTCCTACCTTAATAAATAAAACCACGAAGTTCACGAAGGATTTCACGAAGAGCTCGAAGGGGTATCTCATAGGTATTTGCGTTGGGAAGAATTTTTAAGGCCACGAAGCCGCTGACGCTTAGCGAAGTCCACGAAGCCAGGGTGGGGGCCCCAAGCGCCCTCGCGGGGCCGGTCAGGCGAGGCTATTATTCAGGATACGCGGAATGGGCCCGCGAGGGCATTTTTCTGGATACGCGGAATGGGCCCGCGAGGGCGCTTGGGCCCCCACCGCTAACGCAGCACGTCGCTGGGGGTTGCTGGTGGGGTCATGAAGCAGGTCTTCGTGGGCTTCGCTAAGCGTCAGCGGCTTCGTGGCCTTGCGGCCCATCACCATCAGAGGATAGAAAACTTCGTGGTCTTCGTGAAATCCATCGTGTTCTTCGTGGTTAAGTTTATCTTCCTGGTTAAATTAATCTCATGTTGAATTTTTTGAAGAATTGAGAGAATTTAGTAATTTTGCAGAAAATTAAGTGTGTTTTCAACATGAATATAAGTCTAAACACGGAGTACACTGAGTGGCACGGAGCCCACAGAGGCATTCATTTTTCTGCCTTGTTTGCGTTCTGGGTTCAGTCACAGAGGCGGCAAGGCCGCAGCAGAGGCCACTGAGCGCGAGGATAAGTTGCCGAGGAGGCCTAGCGTCTCGCTGCCCAAGTATCAGACTCAGTGTGTCTCTGTGCACTCCGTGTTATTACATACGAGTATTGAGTTATATAATTTTACTTGAAAATGATGGTTTTCATACTGTAAAAGTTTATGATATGGGAATGAAGATGATTTTGGTGGCCGCGATGGCGGCGGGTATGGCGGTGACGGCGATGGCGCAGCGGCCGCTGAGGGTGGCTGTGCTGAGCGATGTGCATGTCACCGAGGGCAATAGGTGCGACACCCTGCTGCGCCGCGCAGTGGCGGACATCAACGCCGCCGACTATGACATTGTGGTCATGAACGGCGACCTCACAAACCAGGGCTTAGACTCTGAACTTAAGTACGTTAAGTCGATTCTCGATGACATAGAGCACCCGCTGTTTGTGCTACCCGGCAACCATGAGAACGACTGGAGCCAGAGCGCCACAAAGACTTTTGTCGACTTGTGGAGCTCAGACCGATTCCTGTGGTACAACGATTCGATTGTCGCCATAGGAATCAACTGCGGTCCGTATATGAAGATGGGCGACGGCCATGTCAAGCGCGAAGACCTGGCTTGGATGGAGCGCGAGTTGGATAGGCTCACCCAGTATGGCAAGCGTAGGGTGCTGTCGTTCAACCACTACCCCGTGCGCAAGGACGATCTCGACAACTACGGCACTTATGCCCAGACGCTTACGCGCTACCCTGTGATGCTGCATGTCAACGGCCATTACCACCACTGGCAACCCTACGAAATAGCCGGCCATATCCCGGCTATGATGACTCGCGCCTTGGCCATGAAGGGTGACACCCTCGGCGGTTACGCCGTTGTGGAAATTACAAGCGACTCGCTGCGCGTATTCAACAAGCCAATGGGCCGCGCCATGGAGCGCAAGGCGGCTTTCGCCAACAATCCGCAGATACTGCCCAATGCCGCCGACAGCCTGATGCCACAGGCCGAGACGCCATTCTATGCCGATGCTGCATCGATCTTCACTCGCGTGGCAGCCGATGCCGAGAATGTCTATTTCGGCAATTCGCTTGGCGAGGCAGTAGCGGTGAGCAAGACCACTGGCGAGAGGCGCTGGGCCGTGCCAACTGGGGCTTCGCTCTTTTCTCGTCCGGCAGTGTTGCCAGGCGGCAAGGTGGCATTTCCAGCTGCTGAGGCAATCTGGATTATTAATGCCGCTACGGGCCAAGTCGTTGAGAAACTGCCATCGGCCGAGGGCCCTTATGTGGCTGATGGCCTGGTAGATGGCGATGCCTACTATCAAGGCGGCTACAAGCGCATAGAGCGGCGCAATGCCCTATCGGGGGCGCTGGTGTGGAGCTATGATTCTCTCGGAAATTACTGCCAAGGGCAACCCGCGCTTAGCTGCGATGACCTGATATTTGGGGCATGGGACTGCGCTATGCGCTGCATCGATGCGCAGACGGGCGCGCTGCGCTGGGCGTGGACTAATGGCTCTAAGCAACAATTGCTGTCGCCGGGCAATGTCGTGCCGATGGTGACTGACAGCGCGGTGATTATCGTGGCGCCGGATAGGTATATGACCAGCATCGACCGCCGCACGGGCCAGACGCGCTGGCGCGACAAGAGCCATCGCTATCGCGAGAGCATGGGCGCAAGCGCCGATGGCAAGGTGGTGTATGCCAAGACGATGGATGGCGAATTGGTGGCTGTCGATGCCGAGGCGCCGGTGTTTACCGAGTTGTGGACCGTGGATATGGGCATCGGGTATGACCATGCGCCGTGTCCGATTGTCGAGCGCGACGGGGTGGCGTATGTGGGCAGTCGGCGAGGGCTGCTCACGGCGGTTGATACGCGCCAGGGGCGCGTGGCGTGGCAGCGATGTCTGGGTTCGAGCGAAATCAATGGCATCGACGTCGACCCTGTCGACGGCTCCCTCTGGCTCTCCCTCATCGAGGGCACCCTCTTCCACCTTACAGTTAGGTAATTTGTTGGTTTAGAACAAATGACAATAATAGAACTCGCGGTTTCTCCAAACTCTTAGGGTCTAAACATGGAGGCCACTGAGAATCACTGAGTTCACGGAGGCTTTCTTTTTCCTTAGAGAATACCCTCTGGATTCGTACTCAGAGACCGCTGTCGCGGTGCCTGAGGTCTCGGAGTGTGGACGCTACCCTTTGATTTTTTTGGCCAGCGAGACGCTAAGCCTCGTCTGCAACTTATCCTCGCGCTCAGTGACCTCTGCTGCGGCCTTGCCGCCTCTGTGACCGAATCCAGAACGCAAACAGACTGGAAAAGAAAATACTCCGTGAACTCAGTGTTCCTCAGTGTGCTCCGTGTTAAAACTTAAAGTCTTATTGAAAAAGTCATTTGGTGGATTTGACGAGGGAGAGGTAGTCTTTGAGGCCGTCGAAGATTTGTTTGGCGATCTTTTGGCGGTATTTGGGGTCGGCGAGCAGGGCCGATTCGTAGGTCGATGACAGGAACAGTGCCTCGACCAGCGCATTAGGATAGTCGGTGGGCGCGTTGAGCGCGAAATTGAAATTGGCAGTCAACCCATAGTCGTTGACGCCCAGGTCAAGCATGCGCTTGTACAGGCACTGTGCCAATGGGCGGTCCATCAGATGCTTGTAATACACCGATGTGCCGGGGTTGGCATCCGGGCCACCGCCCGAATTGTTGTGCACCGACACTGCCAGGTCGACACGCGCCTCCTTCCAAATCTTCTTGCGCTCAGCCATCGACAGGGTGGTATCATCGGCGCGAGTCAGCACCACCCGTGCACCGGCTTTCTCCAACAGGTCGCGCAGCCGCAGGATGATATCGAGGTTGACCTCTTTTTCGGTCAAGCCCGATGCGCTGACTGCGCCAGTATTCGAGCCGCCGTGGCCGGCATCGAGGCCGATTGTCAGATACTTAAGGTCAAGCTTGTCAGGCTGATGGCGCACATCGATGACCAGAGAGTTGCCCTGGTACGACAGGCTATAGCCCCAGCAATACTGCCGCTTGAGGCGCAGGTATATCTTGTAGACGTCGCTCTCGGGCTGCTCAAAATAGGCATAGTCGATCATGCCGAGAGTGCCAGTCTGGGTCATCCAATTGCTATTGTCCATGGCACCGTACAGCTCGATGCAGATGGTCATCGGGTCGATCAGCGTCCAAGAGCGATAGGGCAGAGGGCGAGGCAGCGATATGGTGATTTGGTCAGAAAGGCCAATGTTCTTGATAGTCCATTTGCCGGTGTTGACGGCTGGTAGCGAGGTCAGCGAGGGTGCCGGGTCGACATATTTCTTCTCGATATACGCCCAGCGCCCCGACGAGAGCTGCAGCCGGTAGAGATAGCCCGATTCGCCGGTCACCTCGACTGGGATGCCCGAATCGATAAAGCCCATCTTGGAACCGCCCAAGCGGTCATCGCCATTGCCATAGAGCAGGAAGGCGCCATCGAGGGTGCGCCCATACCAGGGCTTGGTGTAGATTGAATCAACTGGCTCGGCCGAAAAGGCCATCACAAATGCCAACAGGCCCAGGGCCATGGCCAAATAAGCGCGAATCAACGACTTCATGTCAATGAGGTGTTAGGTGTAAAGGATAAGTGATAACGTATTAAGGGTTAACAATATTGGATAACATACACAGAGGGCCCAAAGGGCCTGTGCTAATCGTAACCCGGCATGACCGTAGGGAATGCCGGGTTTGGGGAATTGCATCCTCAGCAGGAGCCCCCAAAGGGGGCGATTTAGCACTAAGTCGCCCCCTTTGGGGGTTCTGTAGGAGAGCGGTATGCTAATCCGGGCATTCCCTACGGTCATGCCCGGTTACGGTTAGCGCGCCCCCTTTGGGGGCTCTGATAGGGGGGGAGTATTTATTTGAAAAACGGTGTAGAATTGCAAATGTTCGCTGAAAATGAGTGTAATAACATTTTTTCAAAAGAAAAATTGCCGTGATTGCTCAAAATTTCTTAACTTTGCAGTTGATTAGAAAAAACACTATCTGCATATATGGCAAACTGGTTTGAATGTAAAGTACGCTACGATAAGCTCCAGGAAAACGGCACCTCAGTCAAGAAGGTGACTGAGACGTTCCTGGTCGATGCTTTGTCGTTCACTGAGGCCGAGCAGCGCATCATCGAGGAGAGACAGCCCTACATCTCGGGCGATTTCTCGGTGTCGGCCGTTAAGCGCACCAAGATACAAGAGATTTTTTACGACGACACCGGCGACAAATGGTACCTGGTGAAATGGCTCATAACCACCATCGACGAGAAGCCCGCGGCCGTGGGCAAGCCCCCAGTGGAGAAGAAAGTGGCTGTGCTGACACTGGTGCAAGCCAGCGATTTCCAGGGCGCTCTCGACGAATTTATGGAGTGCATGAAAAATACCATGGCCGATTTCGATATAGCACAAATTAATGAGACTCAAATCCTTGACGTCTACCCCGTGAAAAATGCCTCGCAAAAAGAGGCTGCCAACCAATGACCCCTATAGCCCAGCATATACAAGAGATCCGCGCCTCGCTCCCAACGGGGGTGAGGATGGTCGCGGTCTCTAAGTTCCATCCCGTCGAGGAGCTGATGGAGGCCTACGAGGCCGGTCAGCGCCTGTTCGGCGAGAGCCGCCAGCAAGAATTGCTGGCCAAGATACCCCAGATGCCGGCCGACACGCAGTGGCACTTTATCGGCCATCTGCAGACCAACAAGGTGCGTTCGCTCGTTGGCAAGGTCGCCATGATCGAGAGCGTCGACACCGAGCGCCTGCTTGACTTGATCGACAAGGAATCGGAGCGCGCCGGCGTCACCACCCGCGTGCTGATGCAGGTGCATGTGGCTCGGGAGGAGACCAAGTTCGGGTTCTACCCCGAGGAACTTGAGGCCTACTTCGCCGAGCACCGATTCGAGCAGCTGCGCGCCACCCACATCTGCGGAGTGATGGGCATGGCCAGCAACGCCGATGATATGGAGCGAGTGGCTCGCGATTTTCGCGACATAGCCGCTTGCTATCAGCGTATCAAGGAGATTGCCACTGACCTGCGTGGCTTTGATGTATTGTCGATGGGCATGAGCCACGATTATCCCCTCGCCATCGAGGCCGGAAGCAACCTGGTGCGCATAGGCACCGCCATCTTCGGGCCGAGAGAATATTGAGTAATGAAGAATGAAAAATGAAGAATGAAAAATGAAAAGTGAAAAATTAATAATATTGTGAGGGTAGACTAAGTAGTAACAACGCTTTTTGTAAGATATATTAATAGACAATCAACCATAATTTCTCACTCAAAAACTGTTTAAGCCATGGAGGACTTGAAAGTTAAAGAAAAGAAAAAATGTAATAATCAATCATCGACAATGGAACAACAAAGCTCGAAAGGACGCGTGATTGCCATTATCACGATGTTCTTCATCTTCGCGATGATCTCATTCGTCACCAACATGGCCGCCCCGTTTGGCAACATCTGGGGCTACAAGTATGACTGGGCCGGCATGATGGGTAACATGATGAACTTCGCTGCTTATCTATTCATGGGCATCCCCGCTGGCAAGATGCTCACCACCGTAGGTTACAAAAAGACTGCCCTTATCGCCCTGGGCGTGGGCATCGTGGGTCTGCTGGTGCAATACCTCTCAAGCTTGCTCGGAGCCGAAACTATCGTATTCAGCTATGACAAGGTTGTTGATGGCGTGGTTAGCGCTGTGCCTGTTACCCTCAACCTCTTTATCTACCTGCTCGGCGCATTCATCTGCGGTTTCTGCGTATGTATGCTCAACACCGTGGTTAACCCCATGCTCAACATCCTCGGCGGTGGCGGCAACAAGGGCAACCAGCTCATCCAGGCCGGTGGCGCTCTCAACTCGCTCTCTGGCACTCTGACCCCCTTCCTGGTGGGTGTGCTCATCGGCACTGTCACCCCTCACACCACTATGGGCAGCGTTGCTCCTCTGCTCTTCATTGGCATGGGCATCTTTGTGGTAGCATTTATCGTAATCAGCTATGTGCAAATACCTGAGCCCGCTCTTGAGCGCGCACGCGCTGCTCGCGAACGCGGCATCCAGAAGCTCAAATATGAGCACTCGGCCTGGTCGTTCCGTCACTTTGTGTTCGGCGCTCTCGCCATCTTCTTCTACGTAGGCGTTGAGATCGGTATCCCGGGCGAAATGAATTTTTACATCTCTCAGGAAATCTTCGGAGCCAATGGCCTTCCCATCGATGGCGCAGCCGCAGTGGCTGGTTCGTTCGTAGCCGCTTACTGGTTGCTTATGCTTGCTGGCCGTACTATCAGCTCGGCTATCAGTGCCAAAGTATCGACTCGCGCTCAGCTCGTTACCCTCTCTTCACTCGCCCTCGTGCTCTTGATCACCGGTATCTTGCTGCCCAGCGACATCACCTGGACTGTAAGCGGAGTGCCTGTGCCTCTGAAATTCGCGTTTATCGCTGCTTGCGGTATCTGCACCTCGGTAATGTGGGGCGGTATCTTCAACCTCTGCGTTGAGGGCCTCGGCAAGTACACCGAGCAAGCATCGGGTATCTTCATGATGCTCGTGGTCGGCGGCGGTGTGATGCCTCTGATTCAGGACATGGTGCTGCGTCCCGCTGTCGGCATCGTACAGAGCTACTGGCTGATCGTGCTGATGGTTGCTTACATCCTCTGGTACGGTCTGATCGGTTGCAAGAATGTCAACACTGACATTCCCGTTGAGGAGGAGAATCCCCTCGGTCCCGACGTACGCGACGTCATCTAAATGAAAAATTAAAAATGAAGAATGAAAAATGAAAAATGGCCATCCGGACCACATTTTTCAATCTTCATATT
>JAJBUH010000105.1 GCA_020860445.1 Bacteroidales bacterium
TTTCCTTTCATTGTTGACTTCTTTATGAGTCAACTTTTTTCAGGAAAAGACACCGTGTATAAATTTGCATAGCGTGTAGAAATTTGCCTACCGTGTAGAAATTTGCCTACCGTGTAGAAATTTGCCTACCGTGTAGAAATTTGATTTCTAAAATAAATTTCAGAAATAGAGACAATATGAAGAAGATACCAACTGATGTTGACAATTTCGTAACCCTCCGTGAAGAAGGATACTATTTTTTTGACAAGACCCAATATATCCGTACATTGGAACGTCAAAAGAAATTCATACTGTTAGTACGCCCACGTAGAATGGGAAAGACACTCTTCTCCAGTTTGTTAATGACTTATTATGATATTAACTACAAGGAAAGATTTCAAGAACTTTTCGGGGATCTGAATATTGGTAAAGACCCTACAGAATGGGCAAACAAATATCTTGCCTTGCGTCTCGATTTTTCACAGTTCCTATACGATCCGGATAATCTTGAAAAGAATTTTTCAAACTATTGTTTCGGAAAATTTAAGGACTTCCTTGACAGATATCATGAGTACTACACCGAAGCACAGATTACCGACATTCTTACAAGCGGAGATATAAAGTCCATAATAACTCGCTTAGTAGATATTACCCACCTTAAGAATCACAAGATTTTTCTTGCCATTGACGAATATGATAACTTTACCAATACAGTGCTTTCTGCTCGTGGAGTAAAGGCCCATGAAGCCATTACTCATGGCGAGGGGTTCTACCGCACTTTCTTCAGTGGATTGAAAGGGACTTTCGATAGGATTTTCCTTACTGGCGTGAGCCCAGTCACATACGATGACCTAACTTCTGGTTTCAACATCGCTGACATGGTGTCGCTGATGCCATGGTTTGATCAATCAATAGGCGTCACCGAAATCGAACTGCGTGAGATGATTGAGTACTATCGAAAAGAGGGAGCTATTACGTGTGACACCGAGGATATAATTCAAGATATGAAACCTTGGTATGATAATTTCTGCTTTGCAGCTGATTGTTATGCCACAGCACCTACTATCTATAATACGCAAATGGTACTACGCTATATGCGCATATTGGTTGAGCATGGGACTGCCCCTAAGCCTATGATAGATGTTAGTGCCAGAGTGGATCCTGCGAAGCTAAATTTCCTGGTGATGTCGGAGGATTATGATAATCGTGAACTGCGGATTGCCATCATAAAAGAAATTTGCGCCCAAGGGTATACTTTTGGAAATGTTGAAGAGCAGTTCCAAGCCGGGGAGGCCGGAGAAGAAAATAACTTCAAGAGTTTACTGTTTTCTGAGCCTCAGGAACAATCGTTCTTGCGTGGACTTTTGTGTAGGAATGAGTATTTTGATGTTTGGCCCGAATTGGAGTTAAGCGATGGCTTTTGTGATTTGCTTTTAGTTCCTAAATTTACAAAAGATAGCCCCGTGAGATACAGCTATTTAATCGAACTTAAACACATGGGAGCAAAAGCTAAATCTCCCGATGCAAAAATTAAGGAAGCTTGTAAGCAATTGCGTCAATATATCTCTGATGCTCATCTCGTCAACAGTGCCATTCTGAAAGGCACCACTCTTATCCCTCTATATCTAATTTTCCAACATAATAAACTAATTACCAAAGGCCAACTAAAATAAGATTAGGAGGCTGCATGGTATAGGCCTGTCTCTGTCCAACTCGTCATTTGTTTTTTCTTAAGTGTTTACGTTTTTTTATGGCCTTATGGTTTTAAATCACAGAAATTATTTGTAACTTTGCGCCACATTAAAACCAAAAGGCATATTTTTGGTTAAAAATTAATGTGAAATTGATTTCTAAGGTTATAAATAATATCTTTTGCTATTTCCAAAAACTAAACGCTAAAAACCAAAGACTGATATATGGCAAATGAGGAAATGATCAGTGGCTCGGAGATGCTGATGCGCATACTGCAGCGCGAGGGTGTGGAATATGTGTTCGGTTATCCGGGTGGTTCGATTATGCCTGTCTACGACGCTCTATATCGCCACCAGGGCGATATCACCCATATACTCACTCGCCACGAGCAGGGAGCTATCCATGCCGCCGAGGGCTACGCCCGCGTGAGCGGAAAGCCCGGTGTGGTGTTTTCCACATCTGGCCCAGGCGCCACTAACCTGGTGACCGGTATGGCCGACGCTCTGGCTGACAGCACGCCGCTGGTGATCATCACCGGCCAAGTCGACACCGAGCACCTCGGCTTTGATGCCTTCCAGGAGACCGACGTGGTGGGCATGTCGCTGCCAGTGACCAAGTGGAGCTACCAGATACGCAAGGCCGAGGATGTGGCTTGGGCCGTGGCCCGCGCATTCTATGTGGCATCGACCGGAAGGCCGGGGCCCGTGGTGCTCGACTTCACCCACACCGCGCAGTGCGCCAAGGCCGTGTGGGACTACCACCCATGCACTCGCCTGCGCTCCTACGCGCCAATGCCAGAAATACAGAGCAAGCCCCTCGCCGAGGCGGCTGTGCTGCTTAATTCAAGCCGCAAGCCATTGATACTTGCTGGCCACGGCGTAGCTCTCGCCAAAGCCGAGAAGCAGCTCGCCGAGGTCGCTGAGAAGATTGACGCACCCGTGGGCCTTACGCTGTTGGGCCTGTCGGCATTGCCATCGAGCCATCCGCTATGCCTGGGCATGGCCGGAATGCACGGCAACATACCGGTCAACATAGCCACCAATCAGGCCGATGTGATATTGGCGGTGGGCATGCGGTTTGACAACCGCGTGACCGGTGCCACCGAGCATTACGCACGCCAAGCCAAGATAATACATATCGATATAGACGAGACCGAATTTAATAAGAGCATCCCAGCCGATGTGGCTATCCACGCCGACGCCCGCGAGGCGCTTGATAAGCTGTTGCCGCTGCTGCGCCGCAACGAGCACGCCGACTGGCGAGCCGAACTTAAGCCCCATGCCGAGGCCGAAGAGCGCTTGGTGATACAACCCGAGACGGCAGAGCGCGAGGATTGCATACACATGGGCGCGGTGGTGAGCCGCGTGTCGGCAGCCTTTGGCGACGATGCCATAGTCGTGACCGATGTGGGCCTCAACCAGATGATGTCGGCGCGGTATTCGCGCTTCACCCAGCCCGATTCGATTGTGACCTCGGGCGGTCTTGGCACCATGGGCTTTGGCCTCCCGGCAGCCATCGGGGCCAAGTTGGCCCGACCCGATAGGGAGGTAGTGCTATTCCTGGGCGATGGAGGGTTTCAGATGACGATGCAGGAACTCGGCACCATCATGGAGCATAATCTCGATATCAAGATAGTGCTGCTCAACAACAACTTCCTGGGCAATGTGAGGCAGATGCAGGCAATGTTCTGCGAGCGCCGCTTCTCGGCCACGCCTCTTGCCAATCCCGATTTTATGAAGATAGCGTCGGCCTATGGCATAGCATCGGAGGATGTCGAGCGGCCTGAGCAGCTCGATGACGCCATTGCTCGCATGGCAGCCCACAAGGGGGCTTTCCTGCTCAATGTCAACATTGATGAGGAGAATATGGTATTTCCCATCACTCGCGGCGGCGACCCCGTTGACACCATCTACGTGAATCTGACCGACCGCTATCAGGGATAGGCTCTGCGGCGGAAACTCGGCGGCGGAAACTCGGCGGCGGAACCGCCGAGCACAAGAAGCCGCCATCCGGATGGGCTGTAAATTATGAATTTTACATTTTGCATTTTTAATTTTGCATTATGATTTAGATATGGAGCTGTATACGATTACTGTTTTTTCTGAGAATCAGGTGGGTATTCTCAACCAGATAGCCAATATATTTACCCGGCGCGGCCTCAATATCGAGAGCCTGTCGGTTAGCCCCTCGAGCATCGAGGGGGTGCATAAGTTTATCATCACTTGCCGCAGCGACCGGGCCATGATGCAGCGCGTGGCGCGCCTGATCGAGAAGCGCGTGGATGTGCTCAAGGCATACCTATATACCGACAATGAAATTGTCTATCAGGAGATAGCCCTATACAAGGTGCCGGCCGAGCAGTTGCTTGACAACAGCAATGTCGAGCGAGTGATACGCGAGCACAATGCGCGCATCCTTGAGATTACTCGCCAGTATGTGATCATCGAGAAGACTGGCCACACCGCCGACACCGATGCGCTATTCCAGGAACTAAAGCATTACGGACTGCTCCAGTTTGTGCGCTCAGGGCGCGTAGCCGTCACCAAAGGCACAGAGGAGCAGCTCACCCGCTTCCTCCTCAACCATACTTAGACCATAAGGTCCTAAAGACCGTAAGGACATAAGGGACCGCAAGGACATAAGATAAATAAGGACATAGGGGGATAAACCCTATGTCCTTATTTATCTTATGTCCTTGCGGTCAATAGTACCCAGACTCGGTACTGAAATTTGGTGGTAAGTAATTGATATAC
>JAJBUH010000151.1 GCA_020860445.1 Bacteroidales bacterium
ACCATGTAGGATGTAAGGAATCATTGTGTTTCCTTAGAATCGCTGAGTAGTTACAAATACGCCTTGTACTGTGAAATTAGGCATATCGTCAATTGAGAAAGATTTGCCCAGCACTTGCTCCACACCGCCAAGCTTATTGGCCAATGAGCGAGATACCATAGTGCCATAAGGCTGTGAAAGCACGGCCGAGGGATTGCCAGTAATTATGGGTAAAGGGAAGACGTCAAAGAAGCAACTATCGGCAAAGTAAACCTTAGATGCAACCTTTGTGTCTGAGTCATCACTGGGCGAGATTATTTGGTCGCCTCGCCAAGAGAAGAAGGTGAGGCGAGTCGCAGCCTCCACTTGGGGTATCTCAGCTACCATGGCTGGGGCGATTGCACCGCTCACCTGGTCGAATTTCTTAGGGTCTTCGGTGCCTGACACAATGTCGGTTTGCACCAGATAAGTGCGGTCGTAATCAGGGAAGAAAGTATCAAAACTTCCCTCGTAATATACCTTTGCTATTAGCACCAGGCCCAATGCCAAACCGCAGGCCAGGCACAATATCTTTATCACATTGCCGCTCCCTCGTTTGAAGAGCCGCCTCCATATTCTTACCATAGATTATATTTTTGACTTAATCGGAAAGGAACCACAGATTTACACAGATTTGCACAGATTGTGGTTTTGAGGAATCTTAGTTGAGGATGAGGACGTCTTTGTCGCCGTAGGATTCGTAGCCGTTGAGGATTACGCGTTCGCCCGGGTCAAGCCCTTCGAGCACCTCATAATATTGCGGATTCTGGCGTCCGAGGCGTATTGTGCGCTTGTAGGCCTTGTGGCCGTCGGCATCGACCACGAATATCCATCGACCCCCGGTGGTCTGGAAGAAAGTGCCTTTGGGTATCAGCACAGCCTCGGTGGACTGACCAAGCTGCAGATTCAGATAGTAAGTTTGGCCGCTGCGTATATTCTCCGGTCTTTCGCCATCGAATACGAAGTCGGTGCGAAATTTGCCCTCCCTCACCTCGGGATACACCTTGCGCACTCGCATATTGTAGACTTGGCCTCCGCGCTCAAAAGTAGCGGACAGATCTTGATGCACACGGTCGATATAATGCTCGTCAATCTTAGCTTCGACCTTGTAGTTGCTGAGGTCATTGATTTGGCCAATCATTTGCCCAGCGGCGATGTTTTGGCCCAACTCGACATCGAGCAGACCCAATTCTCCATCAATGGGACTGAGGATATTTAGATGCTCCTTGCGCTCGCGAATCAGCACCACATTGCGCTGCATGTTGGCCAGATTGTCCTCCATCTGATCTACTTGCGACAGTCGGTAGATGCTATCCTTCTCCAACCGCTGAGTGATGAGCTGTTGGCGGCGCAGCGCCAACTCGTAGTTTTCCTTGGCCTGAAGATATTCCTCGCGGCTGTTGAGGCGCTCCTGATACAGGCGCTCTTGCTGGCGATAGGCACGTTCTTTTTGCACCACATCGAGGTCGATTTGCAGCTTCTCGTTGCGGTTGGTCAGTCGGTCCTGCTCCATCGACAGCTGGGTGTTGCGTAGGATATTCTGTTTCTCGGCCAATTCAGCCTCAGCGTTGAGAATCTGCAAGTCGAGGTTGGAGTTGCTCAGACGCACTATCACATCGCCTTTGCGCACAGTGGCACCCTCCTCGACCACGCGCTCGCGCACTATTCCGCCCTCCTCGGGACTGATTTGCACCACGCTGATAGGCAGCACACGGCCGTCGACACGAACAAAGTCGTCAAACTGCGCCCTCTTGGCCTCACCTATGTTGAGGCCTCGGCTGTCAATCTTAAGGGCGGTAGCCATGTCGCTGCAGGCCAGCCATACGATGGCCCCGACAAGAGCGGCCGAACCAGCCACCCAGGGCCAATATTTTTTCATCCAAGGCAGGAATCCTTTTTTCTTTTCTATCTTGATATCCATATACGCACGATACAATTTAAATTTAAGTTCTATAGTTGACTTTAACCACAGATTTGCACAGATTTATACAGATTCAGCTATGGGAATCAAGCTGTTACTATCTAAGGAATCTGTGAGAATCTGTGTAAATCTGTGGTTCCTGTTTCATTGTATAGGGGCATACCTTTGTAATAGTCGACGAGGCGCTGCTTGAGCACATAGAGCATGCGGCGCTGAAGCAGGTCGATGCGTGACCGGTAAAGCGTATTTGCCGTGGTCTGCAGGTCGATGAGCGATAAGAGGCCTTCGTCATATTTCCTTTGGTTGAGCGAATAGGCCAGGCTGTCGGCCTCGACTTTCTCGATCAGGCTGATAATCTCAAGAGCATATCCGTCGCGATCCTTTACCGCCTGGGCAATGTCGGTATATAGCTGGCGCAGGGTCTCGTCGCGCTCGAGCTTGGCAATCTCCCAATTGTTGCGGGCGCGGCGCCGGGCTGTGCTTTTGCTTAGATTAGAGAATAGGGGGATGGAGATTGACGCGCCGATGTATTCGCCCAGATTATTCTTAAATTGAGTTCCAAACGACTCGCCCTGATTCCCATGGGTGAGCATCTTATAATATGTAGTTGAGACGCCTCCGCTCACATAAATTGATGGCATCAATGCCCCTTGGGCTATGCGATAGTCGAGCTTGGCGCTTTTCACTGCCAGTTCGGCATCCAGAGCTTTTGGATTGGCAGTCGAGGCGAAATCATATATGGCACCGATATCGTCGAGTTGGAGTTCGGGACGCAATGCTTGCATCGAGGTATCGCATTGTATCTTTTCGCCCATAGGCAGATTCATTGCGCTCCATAGTTTGAGGCAAGCCATATCATAAAGGTTGCGTTGCTGCACCAAGGTATAGTCATCGCTGGCGTACTGGGCGCGGGCTTGGGCCACATCGGGAAAACCCTTGATGCCCAGTTCCTCTTGCATTTCGGTCTTTCGCAGCGTGGCTGCGCTGTTTTCTCGTTTCTCTTGGGCGCATGCCACTGCCCCATTGCAGTATACCGCATCAACAAAAGCCATCATCACCTCGATGGCTTTGTCGTCGCGAGTGGCCTCAACTGTGGTTTGGCTCTTTTGGCGATCGATGCGCGCCTGCTTCCAGCGGTTGATGGTCTGGCCTCCGTCAAACAGGGTGAGCGAGGCATAAGCCCCATAAGTGTTGTAAAATGTCGACAGAGTATTATATGTATTTGTCTCCGGGTCGATGTTGCGACCCCAACTCACCTGAGCGCTCGATGAGGCTGACACCGAGGGCAGAAAAGCTGCGGTGGCCGACTGCACCTCAGCCTTGCTTGTTGATAGTGCCCATTCGGCTTTGGCCACGCCGGTGCTGTGCTCTACTGCGTAGGCCATGCATTGGTCCATAGTCCACGGGGATTGTGCTGATGCGCAATGGGCCATCATAGCGAGTGTGAGAAATGATATGTATAAGCGTTTCATCATGCCTTAAGTACGTACCAAAACTGTGCCAAATCCGTAAACTATTGCAAATCAACAGATAGCAGATTGATAAAAACAAGTAGGCGTAAAAATATTTTACGCCTACTGTACAGAAATTTTACACTATATTGAATTTACCAATGCCTAATCCAATTCTACCTGGCGCGCAGGGCTTGCGATAGCCTCCATCAGTTCGCGCTTGGTGTATTTGACCGGTTCGGCCATGAATTCGGGTATGTTGTAGCTCTTAAACAGCTGTAGGTTCTGGTCGGGGTCGCGCTGGGGCAGCAGGAATGGCTTGCGTGCGCGACCGTCCTTGTCGAAATATGCGATGTAGAGGCGCGTGTACGAGCCATCATCACGGCGGCTGCTGAAGAGTATCCAACGGCCATTGCTCGAGAAACTGTGATAACTCTCAACGTCGGGGCTGTTTACCTCGTCCAACGGGCGTACCTCGCGAGTAGCGAGGTCCATCAGATACAGGTCGGCGTCGTGATGCCAGATATGGAATGTGCCATATTCGCCCATGGTGAAGAGCAAGAATCGACCATCGGGCGATTCGCGTGGGAATGTTGCCGACTGCCCAATTGCTGAGGCGGAGAAAATGGTATCAGTTGCTCCAAACGCCATCTTGTCGGCATCAAAAGGCTTGCGATAGATATCGTATTTGAAGTCCTTGTAACATGACTTTTTGTAGACCGACATCATGCTGTCGCTCAGGCATGGCACAGTGGCCGATACATAGTACAGGCTCTTGCCATCAGCGCTCCAGTAGGGGAAGGTTTCAAGTTCGGTGCTGTCGTTGGCGATGATTTGGATTTTGTCTTTCTCTACATTATATAGGATAATGTCAGAGGCGCCGTCCTGCACCTCTACCTTGTTGCGGTTGGCCGAGTGGAAATTCTGGGTCGTAGTGTTGTTGGAGTAAGCGATCAGCGGCAGGGTGGGGTGCCAAGAGGGGTAGACGCCAGCCGAAACGGTTTGGTCAGTCTTGAGGTTGATCTTCTTGAGCTCGCCATTGTGGGCAATCAGGGTGCCACCATTGTTGAGACGTATATGCATCTGCATGTTGCCTTGGCGGTTGTAGGCTTGGTAGCTATGGCAATTGATGCACTGGCCGTTATTGTCCTCAGCCATCGAGCAATTGTTGAATATTTCGCGTTCGTCAAAGCTCTCGAGGTGGCGCTGACAGATGCGCATCACCTCAAATCCGATATATGAGGGTTCGATTTGACGGTAAGAGATATACGGGTCTATCTCCTCGGCCACAGCGATTTTGAGCGAGGGGTGGCGCAGCCAGGTGTCGGCGGTGCGGGCAAACACATCAATAAGCACAGTGTCGCCCTCAGCTTGGCTCAGGAGTTGGCTCCAGCGGTCGGCTGGAATGTCGACAGTGGCACCCGGCACCACTATGCCTTTTTGGCCCTTGAGGTGGATATGGCTTACATATTCATCGGCATCGTCGAGGATTGAGAAATTGAGAGGTGCGATGTTGCGCGGCACTGTCACTCCTGAGTAGTCAGGGTAAATCTTTGCTTGGTCGGCCACGGTGCGGGCTCCGTCAGGCACCGAGGTCGAGCAGGCGCTGAGCATAGCGCCCATGGCTATAGGGATAAGGCGAGATGGTTTCATAGGGTCTTGAGTCCGTTGACGTAGAAGAAATAATACCAATACGTATTGCCAAATGTGTCTTTGCATCTGGCAGCAGCCTCCTCGGGGGGCAGATTCTTGAGCGAATCATTGAGGCGCACAAAATTGTCAAATCTTTTCTTGATTGCCGGGTCGATATTGACATGCTTGAAAGCGGCCTTCTGGTTGAGCAACGACCACAGCAGCACTGCCTCTTGGTAGTGGGTAGGCACCCGGTCATAATTGGTGTAATTTGACAGGAAACGCTTCATGAATGCATCGAGGTTGCGCAGTATCAGGTTGCACTGCATCGATGCCTCGAGCAGTTCCGGGCTTCCGCCTCTGAGACCAGCCACCATCGGTACCAGATAACCCTCAACCTTGGCACCATCGCCGCCCAGATGGTCGCGGAAATACGATAGAGGCTTGATTTGGCGCATCTCCGGGTCTTGTTCGACCATGCGCGGATTGTCGGCGTAGGCCAGATATTTTTCAGCCCACTGGCGATGATAGCGAGTCTGAGCCAGGGTGGATAGGTATTTGCGAGCCAATTCGTATTCGCCATTGATTAGCGCGGTTTTGGCCATGTATTTGAAATACTCCGATTTCTTGCCATATTCCACCATATACTCCACGCCCCAGCGATAGGCGTTGTAGATACGGCCGAAATGATAGTTGAGCATCATCGTGCCGGCGTCGCGCATGGTCATGTGATAACGCGGCGACTGGTAGGGGGCGCTCCCGATCGGGTAGGTGAACATCACATCGCCGGCAGTGCCGAGGCGCATAAGGGCTATGTCGCATAGCAGCACGTTGAGGCGCGTGGGTTCGGCTGGCATATCGCGTGCTATGTCGGCAGCCTTTTGCCATTCGCCATCCTGCAGGGCGCGGTCCATAGCGATGGTGGCGCGGAAATTTGGGTCATCCATTTTGAAGACCACTACCAGCACCAGCGCTATTGCCATGGTCGCGCTGCTGATGCCGAGCCATTGAGCCGAGACGCGGCTGTTAGGCTGCAGATTAGATAAGGCCAATCCCACCAAAGCCACGGCTATGACGATGTGGGGCCATATCAGGCTCCACTCGCCAGCATAGATGGCCGGGAGGCCCGAGGTGTAGAGGTTTGTGCCCATCAGCAGCGATGGCACATACAGATAATGGAGCATCGGCACGGCTATAACCGTAATCAAGCCCAAGTCGATTACGTCGGGGCTGTTGGCTTGGCGTTGCCGAGCTTCCCAAGCCATGCACAGCACTGCCGAAAGCAAAGCGTAGAATCCCATCAGCGGATATCCACCGGCCACAATCGCCACAAGCACGATGGCGCGCCAGCCTATTGGCCTGATGCGGCTGTAGCCCCAGTATAGAGCAACGGCTGCCATTACGCCTATCAGCGAAGAATATCCAAATCCGGGAGTCTTGAGCGAATAGATGACATAGCCGGGCAATATCAGCCATAGCAGCAGCATAGCCGATGGCACGGCTGCCAAGGGCCACAGCCGACCCGGCAAACGGAAGGCACGCCCTACCATCCACACCAAGGCGGTAGAGAGCAAGGTGAAGATTACGATGCCAGTCCAGGGGTGGAAGAAGAATTGGGTGAAAAAGGTGCCAGCCCAATGCAAGGCACCGCCAGGCACCTGCATGCATTCAGAGAGGTAGGCGCTGGTGGGCAGAAACAGGTTCAGGTCATCGAGTTTGCGCACATAGTCGAGATTGCCAGCGAGGATGCCGATAGAGAAGACAGCAAACACTGCCATCACCGCCGCAATAATCCCGGCGCTGGAGCGCGGACGGGTCGCTTGGCCAGTAGCCCGACGAGTTTTCGGCTTGGCAGGAGCCGCTACGGGAGCATGGATATCAGATTGTGACATGTTTCAGTAGGATAATGTTGATTTTAAACGCGAAGATACTCACTTTTTTTCTGATTATAAGGAAAAATTTCTGCCTTTAACATTTATGATTTCACTCTCGGCCCGAGCTTTAACATTGTGTTTTTGCAGAGTTCACAATTGTGACATTTTTGTAATAATTTGTAACAATTCTAACTGCTTGATAATCAAGAGGTAATTTAAAAAATATTAAATTTCTGATTTTGTTAACATTTGTTTGCTTTAAAAAATTTTAGAAATGATTTTTGTGGCTTAAATTTGCAATGTCAAAATTTCGAAAACGGAAATTTGGCAGAGATAACATAATTGTTGAACACCTAGTAACACCTAAGCTTTATGAGAGCTACAGACTTCCAAACCAATCTGATGAGCATGCAAAGCAATCTGCTGAACTTTGCCTATATGCTGACCGCTAACCGCGACGATGCCTACGACCTGCTGCAAGACACCACACTCAAGGCTCTTGACAACCAGGACAAATTCGCCGACAACACCAATTTCAAGGGCTGGGTGTTCACTATCATGCGCAACATCTTCATCAACAATTATCGCCGCGCCTCGCGTGCCGCTACGATTGTTGACACCACCGATACCCTCTTCCATCTCAACCTTAGCCAGGATTCCGGCATTGCCGCTCCCGAGGGCTCTTTCACCGCCCAGGAGATCACTGCCGCCATCAACTCATTCAGCGACGAATACCGCGTGCCCTTCTCGATGCACGTGGCCGGCTACAAATACAACGAGATAGCCGAGAAGATGAATCTGCCCCTTGGCACAGTCAAGAGCCGCATCTTCTTTGCTCGCAAGCGCCTGCAGGAGCGTTTCTCCGACTATCGTTAACATTCAAGTCTATTCCTCACAATCTCTCATAAGCAGTCAGTGCATTCATGGCTCTCCTCGCTACTGCACCCCCCTCATTACCGTAATTAGCCCATCATAAAATTATGCGCAATCAAAGCAGCGGCTCTCGCCTGAAGGCGAGAGCCGCTGCTTTGATGACGGTCTATGCTTTTTCTATCTCACAAGTGTGCAGTTTGGAATCCACATCATAATTGATGCCTACATATATAATGTCAGATGTATACTGGCGCACTTTGGCCGCATAGTTTTTGGCCTTGATCTGCTGCAGGGCTGTGGCGGTATCTTTGTTGCATTTCAGTTCCATTATTATGCCGGGCTTGTCGACATTAGGCCGAGGTATGAACGTGAGGTCGGCAAAACCTTTACCCGTAGCTAATTCCCGATGAATAATATAGTCATCTTGGGCTGAGTAGAAAGCCAGTTTCATTACGCATGCCAACGAATTTTCATCATTATAGGAGAGGATGCTGGTCTCGTTTTCGTGCACTTCTTCTAATCCTTTGGCTACAGCCATTGCGTCACCGTCAAGCAGGGATTGCAGTAGGGCATCAGAAGCTTCTATGGCTTTAGTGACCACTGGCCAATTTACATCCTCCACGGCATGGCGCATTTCTTCTCTAACTTCAAGATTTGGAATATAACATTTCTTATCTGTTGAGTCATACGACAAATATCCAAGATGAATCAGCACGGTCAATACGTCGTCCTTAGATTTTATGACCTCTAAGTCATTGCTGAACTTAGTGTAGTCAACCTTGCAGCGACCTCCGGCGAGCATAGAGATTATGTCATCTTTTAGACCTTCGAAGTTCTTCTTTATATATTTAGTGATGGCTTCATAGGCTCCAGTAGAACACCAATAATTTCGACATTTTTTTCGTTTGATAGCGGATATTACCGAATTGGGATTGTACATTGATGGCTCATCCCCTATTTGATATCCATCATACCATTTTTTCATTTCGTTAATGTCCATTCCGTACTTAAGGCATAGGGCCTTGACCTCTTCAGAGGTAAATCCAAAATGCCGAGCGAATTGATCGGCCTCAATCATGGTGTATTCATCAAAATTATTAAGAGCTGATTGAGTCCAATCTTTCATTATAGGAAGAATACCAGTAATGTATGCCCCCACAAAAACTCTGCTGGTAATGGGATCTTTAAATAGGCGACGGAGGAATTTCACGTAGTGAACCATAACTGTGTCACTATTGCGAAACTCACGCATTATCGCATCCCACTCATCAATAATCATGAAGAATTTTTCACCTTTGGATTGGGCGATTCTTGAAAGCAAATCCATAAGATCGTCTTGAGGGCGCATCTCCACATCAGGGAAGTCGGCATGGATGTCGCCCATGAGAGTCTGCTCCATCTTCTTCACTATCTCAGGATCGTGGTCAAATTTAGTGGTAAAAGTGGCGAGGCTCACAAATATCACAGAGTATTTGTTGAGATGCTTTTCAAAGGTAGGATCTGTCTCTATCGACAAGCCCCTAAAAAGATCTCGTGAATCACATGACTTATCATAATAGGCGCATAGCATATCAGCGGCCGTTGATTTGCCAAATCGGCGGCTACGGGTCACGCATATCCTTTTGTTTTTAGTGCCCAGGGTGGAGTTGACCTCAGCTATTAAGGATGATTTGTCAATAAATCCCCCTTCCCTGGCCTCTTTAAAACTGCTATTGCCTATGTTTATGTAGTTGCCCATGTCAATTGATCTTTTGAGAGGTATAATGCAAAGATAGCAATAAATTTTGATAGTAAAGTAATCTTTCGTAACTTTGCCGATAATTATTAATAGGAAGTAAAGAATAGGAAAGTAAAAAGTGAGGTTTATGAAAAATTTATTCATCTTTGGAAAAGACTTTCCTATTTCTCCTAAGCGTTTAGAGGAGCGTGGGAGTGGTCTTCCGATTAGAGCTGTGGCTGATTAAAGTCATATATTTTAATGATTGAGTTGCTGAAATATGATCCACAGGCCCCGATGCTGTTTTCGAGCGGGATGTTTTGGGCCTTGTTCCTTATATTCCTGCCCATTTTTGCCCTCATCAGGCAGAGATTGTGGCAAATGCTGGGGTTTGTAGTGGCCTTCAGCTTTTATTTCTATTACAAGTCGAGCGGGATGTTTTTCCTGATGCTGGCTGGCACCTCGCTGGTCGACTGGCTGCTGTCACGCGCCATAGTGACAACCGATAGGCGATGGAAAAAGAGGCTGTGCGTCGGCCTGTCGCTTACCCTGTCGCTTGGCATATTGGGGTATTTCAAGTATGCCAACTTCTTCCTATGGAATTGGAACCAGATGGTCGAGGGCAACTTCCAGCCCTTGGATTTGGTGCTGCCCGTTGGCATATCTTTCTATACCTTCCAATCGGTGAGTTACATTATCGATGTGTATAAGGGTAGGGTTCAGCCTACGCCTACGTGGCTTGAGTATGCCTTCTTCCTATCCTTCTTTCCGGCTTTGGTGGCTGGTCCTATCGTTAGGGCCGACTATTTCATCCCCCAGATACGCCAAAGCAAGCATGCCACGCTCGGCGAGATGTTTGCCGGCCTATGGCTTATCATTATAGGAATCCTCAAGAAGGCCGTAATCGCTGACTACATAGCCCAATACAACGATCTGATTTACAGTGCTCCCGGCGCTTACAGCGGATTTGAGACGCTGATGGGAGTCTTGGGCTATACGATGCAGATTTATTGTGATTTTTCGGGCTATTCCGACATGGCCATAGGCATTGCTATGGTGATGGGATTCAAGTTGGCCAAGAATTTCAACTTCCCCTACAAGTCGCGCAATCTCACCGACTTCTGGCGCCGTTGGCACATCTCGCTCTCGACTTGGCTGAGAGATTACATCTATATTCCGCTCGGCGGCAATCGCAAAGGGGTGGCGCGTACTTATGTCAACAATTTCTTGACTATGCTGATAGGCGGATTATGGCATGGAGCAGCCTGGAAGTTTGTGTTTTGGGGTGCGATGCACGGCGTGGGCCTTGCAATCCACAAGGCTTGCAAGCCGTGGCTCGACCGCATACCTGACACTTGGCCCGTGAGGGCAGTGTCTTGGGGCTTGACCATGCTTACGGTGTCGCTGCTGTGGGTGTATTTCCGCGCCGCGACATTCCACGACTCCTGGGTGATAATACGCACGATTTTCACCGACTTCCATCTGTCGATGTTTTGGCCGTTTGTCGAGGCTCGATGGGAGTGGGTGGCTATGATGGGTGCCATCATGCTGGCGCATGCTGTGCCCACGCGTTGGTGGGACCGGGCTGGCCGCTGGTTTGTGATGGCTCCCTGGGGAGTGAAGCTGCTGATTTTCGTAATCGTGGTGCAGCTGGTGGTACAATTCCAAAGCGAAGACGTGGCCCCGTTTATCTACTTTCAGTTTTGAGTGTCTTGGTCGGGCGAAATCACCGGGGCTGTGCCGTAATAGGGTACTCCCTCGGCCGGCGAGGCACCGATATTGTAGACCGAGCGACCTGATGGCTGCTCGAATACACTGAGTCCGAATGTAGGGGCTATTGCAGTGATATGCTCAAGGATGTCGGCCATGATGGCCTCATAAGCTCCCCAATCATCGGTGGTAAGGTAGCAGAATAGCTGCATCGGGAATCCCGTGGGCGTGGGGTCAAGGATGCGCACCATGTGTATCTTCTGCTTGTCGATGTAGGGGTGATGGTCAACATAGATATTGTAGTAGGCGCGCAGCAATCCCAAGTTGGTCTCGATGGTGCCGTCGGCTCCGGCCTCTTTGTTGAATACATTCTGTATCTTGCCCTCGCTGCGCTGCTTGAGTTTGATATCGATGTAGTCCTTGAGCATAGGTACCTCTTTTTGCATCGTGGCCAATTCGGCATCTGACAATGGCTTGACTGTGTTGATGTCGATTAGCACCGAGGTCTGGATTTGGCGGCTGCCAGTCTCCTTTATGCAGCGCCAATTGACAAAGCCCGACTGCACCAGGTAGTAAGGTGGCACCATGGTGACGGTGTTGTTCCAATTCCTAACCTTCACTACTATAAGCGATACATACTCGACGATGCCGTTGGCATCCTTACCGGGCACTTGTATCCAGTCGCCCACACGCAGCATATCGTTGCCTGAGAGCTGCACCCCAGCCACGAGACCCAAAATGCTATCCTTGAATATTAGCATCAGCACTGCCGCAAAGGCTCCAAGGCCGGTGAGCAACGCCGCTGGCGACTTGTCGAGGATCATCGAACCAATTATGACCACTGCTATCACCCACATTGCGCCACGTATCACATCGGCTATGCCTTTGAGCGGTAGGCCCTTGGTGTTGCGATGGGTGTTATATGTGACCCATGCGAAGGCCACTACTGAGTTGATGCCGAGCGTGAGGGTGACGATGAAGTAGATGAGGGTGATGACCAGGATCACATGGGTGGTGTGTTCTTGGTCTTCAAAGGCAAACGGTATCAGCGCCAACAGCACCAAGGGCGGAATTATGCGCGAGCAATTGGCGAGCACTTTCTTCTCGCACAGAGCCTTAGCCAAGTCAGCCCAGCGCTTGCTTATGGCCTTGGTCACTATCCATACCACAGCCTTCTGCACGCAGTAGCCGCAGCCGATGGCGATGGCTATGATGGTAATCATATAGATTACCTCTTCGGGCACTGCGCTATGGTCAAGGCCCAGAGCTTTGAGCATTCGGCCGATGGCATCGAGCAGCCAGTGGGCCAGTTTATGGGGTGGTATGAGGGCTGCGAGGGTCATACTGTGGTGGTTATGAGGGGTAAGAGGATGGACTTAGGCTTTGGCGCGAGCCATAGCGAAATACTGGTTGTAGACGATGCCAGCCACAATCAGAGCCAGGCCGATGTAGGTGGTGGCTACGATGGGTTCGCCCACAATGGCTGAGATGAAGAATAGCGACAGGAAGGGCGACAAGTAACACATCTGGTTGATGATGGCTGGGTTGGTGGATATGCGCAGGGCTATGCCGAAGAACACGAACGGCACTGCCATCTCAAATGCCCCGATATAGGCGCCAGAGAGCAGAGCCGGAGTGGAGAGCGATGGCCAACCTACCACTGTGGCTGCCAGAGCCATATAGATTGAGCCGAAGAGGAAGGTGCCGAAAAATGAGACCGTAGCGTCCATCCCCGAGCAGTATTTCTTGTTGACTATCCAATATGAGGCCCAGAGCAGAGCGCTGAGAAAGGCTACCCCCATGCCGGCGCCTGAGAGGCTGCCCTCGATGGCGCTCCCTCCCATTGATATGAAGGCCACGCCAGCCAGAGAGATGGCCATGCCTATGTATTTACGCGCTGGGATTGGCTGACCCCCAAACACTGCCAGAAGCACCAGCAGCACAATGGGCCACAGGTAGTTGATGGGCTGCGCCACTTGGGCTGGGAGCATGGCGTAGGCTTTAAATAGCACCAAATAGTAGGCTACCGGATTGAGCAATCCCAACAGTGCCAGCAATCCCCAATTCTTGGCTGTCAAAGCTTTGACGGCGCCCCAATGGCGCTGCAAGGTGAGCACAACGCAGAGAATCACAAATGATGTGATTGTCGATACGAGCACCATCTGAAATGGCGTCATATACTGCCCGGCTATCTTGAATGCGCTTGCCACGGTGCTCCAGCTGAGCACCGCTATGGCTCCGAATGTGATTGCGCGATTATTGGTGGTCATTGTTTGAAGAGCATTGGTGTGAATTCGGTGAGGTAGATGCGCCAGTTTTTCCAGATGTGGCCATCTGGGCTCTCGCGGTAGGTGTAGGGGTAGCCCTTGCTGTCGAGAAGATGGCGGTAGTCGGCGTTGGCTTGATAGAGGAAGTCTTTCTCGCCGATGGCTATCCAATAGAGCTTAGGAGCTTGGGCGAATTGGGCAGCGAGCTTTGCGTCAGTGTCTTTGTAGATGGGGGAATCTTTGCCTTGCTCGGTAGGGACAATGGCGGCGGAGAATAGGCCTACGTAGTCAAACATATCTGGGTATTCTTTTGAGATATGCATCGAGTGGAAACCTCCCATCGACAGGCCAGCGATGGCGCGGTGGGCCTTGTCGGCCTTGGTGCGGAAATTGCTGTCGATGAAATTCACTACCTCAGGAAAATGTGTCTCAAATGACCCATCCATGGTCTTGGGGAGGGCTGTGGTGGGTGGCACCAGACCAAGCGAACTCTCGCCTGGGGCTGCTTGCAGAGCGGCGTTGCCGTTGGGCATCACCACAATCATAGGTTCTACTTTGCCTTGGGCGATGAGATTATCGAGGATTTGGGCAGCGCGGCCAAGTTCGGTCCAAGCGTTTTCATCGCCTCCCATGCCGTGCAGCAGGTACAGCACAGGGTATTCCTTGCCTGATGTCTCGTACCCGGCAGGAGTGTAGACGGTGAGGCGACGGTCCATGCCGAGGGTAGGGCTGTTGTACCACATCTTGCAGACTGTGCCGTGGGGCACATCGTTGACTGAATATGTGTCGCCGCATCCGCCCTTTACGATGAATACGTTGGTGAGCGAGCCAGTATCGCGAATCAGGTACACATTGCTGGGGTCGGTGGTTTTGAGGCCATCGACTATGATTGAGTAGCTGTAGAGCTCGGGTTGGAGGGGCTCGCTGGTGTATTCCCACAGGCCGGTGTCATTCTTGGCCATTGCGGCAGAGCCAGGACCGTCAAATTCTCCAAAGGGCGTCTGTATGGTCTCGGTGGGCAGGAAGTCGCCGGTCACTTTCACTTCTTGCGCATTGGGTGCCATGAATCTGAATGTCACAGTATTATCGGCGTTAACCTCTGGCGAAATAATCTGAGGCATGCCCCACAGGGCTTGTTGGGCTTGCGCTCCCACAGCTACTACAGCCGCCGCAGCAATTGCTAATGTCTTTTTCATATTTATTTATCTTCTTTATTTCCGGTATTCATAGGAGGAGATATTACGGTCTTTAGAAGAGAAGACGATGCCAATCTTATATACTATGCGGCCATCCGCCTGCCATGGCAAGAGGTATCCTTTTTCATCAATTTGATTAAGTGCCTCGGCCGTGGTGCCATCCAATTTGAATTCCATCACATATACGTATTTATTGGTACTGACCACCATGTCAATACGTCCTCCAGCAATTGATATCTCACTGCGGGCATCAACTGCAAGCATCTGGAAGGCCATATGGACTATGAGATGGTATGTACGCTCAAATCTCGCAATTGATTGGCTCTTAGCTTTCTCTTTTTCTTTTTCATCCTTCAGCTGGCTGTCTGTAGGGCCGAAAAGCTGATGAGGGATCTTGGAAATAAGGCTTTGAAGTTCTTCTATCCAACCCTTGACATCGCCATCTTTAACTTTGCGTTGGAGTTTCGCCAACAATTCTGGGAAATAATCCTCGGATATACCCATAAATGTTGGCATGAGTTGGTTGACCAAGGCGCTCCGCACCTCTCCGTTAGGGATGCCTAAGCGGTAAAGCTTAGAATCTTCGACCTCCTTGATGGTGAGGTAACCTGTTTGAAAAAGGAGGGGTATAGTATCTGTCTTGGAATATTTGCTCTCCATGCGCTCGCGGGTCACCTTGAGCTTTTCAAGCTCCAGGAGGTCAAACTCCGAGCGGGTTAGGTATTTTATAAATACTTTCCCTGTGCCCGACTTAATCCAAAAGTTATCTAAGCGGCCCTCTATAAAAGCGCATAGCAGACTAAAGGGATTATAGACCAAATCCAATGATTCAGTAAATCGATAACTGTCGTATTTTTGGCGCAGGTCCTCGATGGCCTCTTCTCTGGTTTCTTCTCTCTTGTTGGCTATTTTCAGAATTCCTTCTTCAAAATTATCCACCAATTCTCGTTGTGTGATTCCGCAAATTGATGCGTACTCATCCATCATCGAGATGTCAAGATAATTGTTAGGCCCGGAGAAAAGGGTATAGCTGCCAAAGCGCGCAACGCCTGTGACCATGCAGAATTTCACATATCGGGTCATTGCCTTGGGTTGCTTGTAAAAGGCCCTCAAAATATTGCTCATGGCCTCTTGTTCTTCTTTCGATGAATCCAAAGTCTCCAGAATGCCATTGTCATATTCATCGATAAGGATGACCACTTGCTGACCAGTCTTTCTATAGATTCCTCTTATCAAGGTGCTGAATCGCGATCCTATATCATTGAGGTAAGCTTTGTTGGGCAGCTCATAGTCCTCTTCATACTCGGCTAAGCGCTCGTTAAGATACAGATTCATCACCTCTGCATCTTTACCGCTTGTCTCTGACATATCGAAATGCAAGACTGGGTATTTTATCCATTCTTTTTCATGATTTCCTAACCAAGTGCCTGCAAACAACTCCTTCTCTCCGCGAAAATAACTCTCAAAAGTCGATAGCAACAGGCTCTTGCCAAACCGCCGAGGCCTTGCCAAGAATATGAATTTGCCTAATGCATTTACATCATAGACATATCGGGTCTTGTCTACATAGACAAAACCTCCGCGACGCAACTCGCCAAAATCATGTTCCCCAACTGGGTACTTGACCTTTCTTGTCTCCATACTCGCTCGTAATGTGTCTAACATATAAAGTTAGTAAATATGTATCCCTTAACTTCAACCATCATTAAGACAAATTCACCACAAAGGAATGAGTTCTTTATGAGGTTTGCAAAGTTAGCCAATTTCTCCCTATTTACCAAATCTGCCCTCTTTTTATCCTAATCGACTTTTTCATCCGAATTTCTCGAATCAAATCGACTTTTTCGGATGAATTTCTGGAATTGAATCGACTTTTTCCTCTATTTATCAAAATCTTCAGAAAGGATTTTTTTGAATGAGGAATAAATTGTAATTTTGTGGTGAAACTAATAATAGTAGGTGAAAAATGAAGAAACAGACATTTGTGGCGATTGTTGCCGCGCTGATATGCTGCGTTTGCTCTCAGCAACCACAGGCGCGGGCAGAGAATCCAAGGTCGGTGGCCATGAGCGTCACGGGCTATGAGTATGCGAGAGATATACCTTATCGACCCCTGAATGATAAGGAAAGAGGTAATGAGATGTGCACCCTCGATGTGGCGTACGAGCCAGAGAGCCGAGATAAGCCAGTGGTGATATGGCTGCATGGAGGCGGACTGACGACTGGGCGCAAGGAAATTCCCGAGGCTCTGCTGCGCGATTCTGTAGTGGTGGTAGGAGTTGACTACCGCTTGTCGCCAAATGCCACTATCGATGAGATAATCGATGATGCAGCCGCAGCTGTGGCGTGGACTATGGGCAACATCGAGCAGTACGGAGGCGACCCCAGGCGCATTTTCCTCTCTGGCCATTCGGCCGGTGGGTATCTCGATATGATGGTGGGATTTGACAAGGAGCCGTTGTCTCGCTATGGCTACGACCCAGACTCCCTGTCCGGAATCATTCCGCTTAGCGGCCAATGCATCACGCATTTCGAGGTGCGTCGCAGTCAGGGCATACAGCCACTGCAGCCCACAATTGACGCATACGCGCCGCTATATCATGTGCGCGGCGACTGTCCTCCGATCCTTATCATCTCGGGCGACCGCAACAAAGAGCTCTATGGGCGCTATGAAGAGCAAGCCTATCTATGGCGCCTGCTGCAACTCAGCGGCCATCCCGATGTCACCATCTATGAGCTTGATGGTTATGACCACGGCGCAATGGTAGCCCCGGCCTTACCTCTTATTCTTCAATTTATTAAAACTCACTGATTTGTGAGAATTACTAATTCAAATTTTGCATAATAAATGGGGTGTGCCCATCATTAAGCACACCCCGATAGAATGCAAACCTGTATGAAAACAAAACTAATCTTTTTCAGTCTTATGGAGAATTAATTCATAAGAGCCTTAATCTTTATGTCTATTTACCTAAATAACTATGCAGGGTCAGTCGGATAGGGATGAGGTGAGGCGGCGGTTGATGGCGCGTACGCGGTCTTCGTCCATCTTCGAGACTTTGCGGTCGTAGGTGTAGAAGCCGTTGACCTCAACCTCGACATCAGTTGTCTGGGTATAGACGGCGGCAGTGAATCCCTTGGCTACCAGGTCGAGGAGTTGCTCAGCATACTTGACATATTCATCAGTTACCTCTTTTGAGGAATTAAACTGGATGTAACCCCAGTTGCGGTCGGGTTCCCAAAT
Source organism: Bacteroidales bacterium (assembly GCA_020860445.1). Taxonomy (GTDB): domain Bacteria; phylum Bacteroidota; class Bacteroidia; order Bacteroidales; family Muribaculaceae; genus CAG-873. The sequence goes on from JAJBUH010000151.1 coordinate 17,904, forward strand.
ATGGCCCTTGACCACATAGCCAATGCCTCCGTATTCGCCCAGCACATTGGCTCGAGTGGCATCATAGAGATACATGGCTGGCCCAGGATAGTTGTGCAAGTCGAGGATGTCGCCGCAGGTATAGAAATTACCGCCACTTGCGGGATTGACAAGGCGTGAAGGATCATAAGTTTTGGTCCAGTCGGCTATTTCCTGGGTTTTGAACTGGCCCCACGCCTCGTTGAAAGGCACCCAAGTGCTGATGCAGGGGTAGCTGTAGAGGCAATCCATGATTTCTTGCCATTCTTGGCGATAGATGGCTTCGCTCTCGGCTGAGCGAGCGAGCTCAGTGCCGTCGAAATATTTATGATTCTGCCATTCCGGTACTACACGGCCCTTATGCCCATCGAAATTGCCCGAAGGCATGTCTTGCCATACGATGATGCCAGCGCGGTCGCAATAGGTGTACCAAGTAGCAGGCTCAACCTTGATGTGCTTGCGGATCATGTTGAAGCCAAGATCCTTGGTGCGGTCAACATCCCAAATCATGGCTGAATAGGTGGGAGCCGTGTAGAGGCCGTCGGGCCACCAGCCCTGGTCGAGCGGACCGTATTGGAACAAAGGTTTGTTGTTGAGCTCGAGGCGCACGATGCCCTTGCTATCACGAGCCTTTGAGAATTTGCGCATAGCAGCATAGCTGCGCACCTTGTCAATCTCTTTGCCATTGCTGAGCAGCGACACCTCCATGTCGTATAGGTACGGGTCATCAGGGCTCCAGAGACGAGCATCGGCTGGCATTGCCACTTCTACGATATGTCCATTGGTGGCAGCACTCTGGGCCACGAGTGAGCCATCGGCATCGTACACCTTGACCTGTGCCAAGAGCGATGGGTCGGAGGTGTTAGTAATTACTCCCACCGATAGCTTGTTGCGGTCAATGTCAGGGGTGGTGCGCAGGGCTGAAATATGATTCTGAGCCACGGGTTCAATCCAAACCGTCTGCCAAATGCCAGTGACAGGGGTGTACCAGATGCCTTCGGGCTTTTGCACCTGCTTGCCGCGAGGCTGGTTGCCCTCGTCGCTGGGATCCCACACCTTGACAGTGAGCTTGTTGGCTCCTTTTTGCGCCAAGGCTGGAGTGATATTCATCGAGAAGGGAGCGTACCCGCCCTGATGGCTGCCAACTTTCACACCGTTGACCCATACGTCGCATTGCCAATCGACTGCGCCAAAATTGAGCAGCACGTCTTGACCTTTCCAAGCTGAGGGGACAATAAATTCTCGCTGATACCAGAGCTCGTTGGCTGCTCCAACCTCTTTGCCAACCCCCGAAAGAGCCGATTCTACTGGGAATGGCACAAGGATTTGGCCGTCAAATGAGGCAGGCTGGGCTTGATGGGCCGGAGTGATGGCATAGTCCCACAGGCCATTGAGGTTGACCCATTGGCTGCGCTCCATTATTGGGCGAGGGTACTCGCCGCGCACGTTGTTCACATCAATAGAATCGGCCCAGGGGGTCATGATCTTACCCTCGATAGGGGCGTATTTTGCCGAGGCGCTTAGGCAGCCTGCTGCCAGCAGCGCAGTTATCAATATCTTATTCATAATCTTTTTGTATTTAACGTAAAATATGAGGTTTTATGGTCACCAAGGACGTAAGTCCTTAGTTTATTTCTCCACGATTTTGCCCTCGAGCCTCATGATGGCGCTATTTTTACGAGTGCTGCCATCATATTCTGCCTTGGTGATTAGGAGCCAGACTGTGTCATCATCAAATTGGAAGAATGAATTGTAATAAGCGCCTGTGCCAGATGGCAATGGGTCAGAACCTGAGAGAGGCAAGCGTTTGTATTTGAAGTTATGGCCAGTGTTGTCAGCCATCACTATCTGTGGGCGGCAGGTTTGCCATACGCTGCCCGTCTGGCCAGTGTGAGCCATTATCAGAAATTCTCCAGTAGTTAGTTGAATCATGTGCGGAGCGCCGCAGCCATTGTTGAGGTTGGTGAACCAGCGATCCTCGTCATCCACACGGTCCCAATCTTCGGTATTCCATTCGCCATCGAGCGAACGGTAGACCAGCGAAGCCGGGCAATTGCCTCCTACGCTCTCGATCACAAACATCACGCCCTTGTTGCCTTGCATCACTACTGATACGGGCATGCCATCGCGGCAATTGGGCAGATAGGCCGCGCGTTTGTATTGTGTCCACGTCTGGCCATTATCGGTCGAGCGAGCCGAGAGTATTTCTTGATACATATTGCTGGGCTGAGTCTCAAACCAGGCGGCTTCAGATGATACCAAGAGTTCTATCTCTCCATTGGGCATTTGTATCATTTGGGGTTCCCAGGTGCGTCCGCGCCCTACGACTATTGGATCGCTCCAAGTCAAGCCACCATCGCGAGAGATGCAAGTGAGCACCTTGCAATTGTAATTGGTTTCGGGATTGGCGTTTGCCACTACGCTGAGCAGAATCCAGCCGTTTTGCAGTTTCAGCATTTCGGGATTGCAGATGCGGTAGTAGCCCGAGCCTAAAAATGATTTTGAGGCGTCAAATATTGTGGCCGGTTCGCTCCAGGTGCGCCCATTGTCAGTAGAGCGGCGCAGATAACTGTTTTTCCAGTGGTCTGAGGCCCCACCATGGTAAGTGAGCAGTAAGGTGTTTTCGTCAACGCGTATCATACGCGGATACTCCACTTGCATTCCCTCGGGCGAAAATGAGGTCAAAGTCTTACTCTCATCCCACTCTACCACATGGCTTACCGGATTTACAGTTTCGTCAGCCTGTACTTCAGAATAGTCACTCCAGGTCTTTACTGTCTTTACGATTTCGTGGGGTTCTCCCTCTATTGTGGCTTGGGCGACAACCATATATTCAGTGCCCGGGAGGAGGTCAGTAATTATCTGGGATGCATACATATTGTCGCCCAGGTCATTGACGGTGTAATTGGTGAGATGGTCGCGGTCGGTGCCAAAAAGGAATTTCACATTTGATCCAGAAGCACCCTCGATAGAGAAGCGTGCTTGAATTTGGTCTTTCTCTATAATCCAGTCTTCGGTGCTCTACTGCATGCCCTCGAGAGTATTGGCGATTTTACCTCCACCAAATATCACAGATCCATCCGAGGTCACGAAATAGGGGCGCACTGAGTATCTTGAGTTGGGCAGCAACCCTGAGCATTCGATTGTTACTGGTTCGGCCGGAAGGGATTCTCCCGTCTTGACGCGAGGCATTAGGGCATAGTTACGCCCCATATCAGCATAGTTCGCGCAAAATCCGTACTCAATCACCTGGGCATCGGCCAAGTCAAGATTGGTGACCTCGAGTGTGACGCCGTAAGAACCCTCTTGTACCAGGTCAGTGGTAAAGGATACTGGCACCACTTCCCGCTCAAGCATTATCTGCGGGCAAGCGGGGTCCCCAGTCACTTGGGCGCGGATCAAGGTTGGGTCTGAGATATTGAAGGAATACTCTGGCGAAGTGGCACCGGTGATATTGGTCCATGTGGCGCCGTCATCAGCCGACTGTTGCCATTGGATATCTCCATAATTGTCTGTGGTCCAATCGAGTTGCAACTTTACTGTCGAGTTGAGCCGTGCGTAAGATTTCTCTCGGGCCGAGGCTGCTCCATAGGTGAGCAAAGAAGCGAGAAAGATGAGAAAATATTTAGAGGTAGTCATAGCCAAGGGTTATTTAAGTATGATTTTACGAGTTGTCACATCGCCATCGGCTGTGACTATATGCAGTAGGTATGTCCCTGAGGGGTGCCCGCTTAGGTCAATATGGCCTATGCAGTAGCCGTTGTTGAAATCTACCATCGAGCCGCTTAGGCTGAATACGCTCACTTGCGTCACTTGGTATTCACCTATTATATTAATAGGGCCGGTGGTGGGATTGGGATATACTCTGAGATTGTCGAGACAAGCTGAGGAGATGCCTCCTGTGCCGATGTGGAAATCCACTGTGAGTTGGCATTGGCAAGTGTCCTCTAAGGTAAGTTGGTATTCGCCAGCAGTTTCTATGTAGAGAGTTGGCTCTTGGCCGAGCTGCTGGCCTTGGGCATCAGTCCACAGGTAGGAGTATTGACCGCTACCGCCGGCTATCACCAGGTCAGCGCCGAGGGTCATGCCGGGTTCTGTAAAAGCAAGTGTCACATCATCGGCCGATACCTCAAATAATGGGTTCTGTGGATTCTGAATTTGTATTATGGTCTGCGCGCTACTCAATTTGAAGAGTATCAAAATGAGGGGCAATATGAATAATCGTTGCGTCATAGTAATAGTGAATTTAACTTTTGACTTTTGACTTTTGACTTTTGACTTGAAAAAGGGGATGGGGCGCAAGACTTATTGGGCCCAAGGCTTGTCGAGCCCCATCCCCTCCACTATTACTAGCTTAGAGGATCACTTTCTTGACAGCGTTGCCAACCTTTACGATGTAGCAACCGTGAGAGAGGGAAATCGAGGTTTCGCCCTTGACCATCTGGCGAGCTACAAGTGCTCCGCTTGCACTGTACACCTCTGCAATACCCTGAGCACCAGAGATTGTGATTTGGCCGTTGGCAGCCTTGACATTGACTGTATTGGCAATTGCTGAGGTCACAGCACCGATACCAGTGCCAATCTTGAATTGCGGACCAGCCACAAATTCTGAGCCGGCAAGAGCAGCGTTGATGGTCTGTACGCCCCACTCATAAGTGCCATCGGGCAGATCAACGAGATTGAGGGTCTTGTTAAGGAAAGCATTGCCTTGGCGCAATGCGCGGCGCAAACCAGTGGCTGTGTCAGCGAGGGGTGCGGTATAATATTTGCTGCTGGTGATTTCCTTGATGTAGTACTCATAGGTGACGTTCGACTTTTCGCCTGAGGGTGCCGACCAGCTGAGGGTTACGTCATAACCATCAGCGACTGCTGAAAGAGATTGGGGAGCAGCGGGCACGGGAGCAGTGGTGTAGTAGGGATTCACTGTCTTAGTAAAGGTGCGACCGATCCAATTTTCGCCATCAAAGTATGTAGCGTCGCCGCAGTATCCGCTGAAGGTGTAGTTGCGAGCACCTTGCACACCATCCTCCATAAACCAGATGCCAATCTCGCTTGCGCCAGGCACGCGCTCATACTCTGACAGATTGCTGCCATTATTCTTGAGCAGCCAGCCTGCTTGGGTGTTATCGCCACCGTCAAGCATCGAGGTGCACCATCCGTCGAGGAAGAGATCAAAATACCCATTGCCAGTGTAGTCGATAGCGCGTACACCCACGTTGGTGCAACCGAGCGGACGGATATCATGGCCGTTGAATGCTTGCTGACCGCTCACATCGGTGTAGCTTACGTCAGAGCCAGAGATTTTGCCCTGGAGCAGTTGGTGGATATAATTCCAGCTGCCCGAGTCGGCTCCGTCGGCTGGAGATTCGCCAGTGACGAATACGTCCATCACTCCATCGCTGTTGAAGTCGGCGCACACGATGTTGCCATTGCCGTAGTGGTGGCTTACGCCATCGGCCAGGCCCAGGTCATAGAAGAGCACTTCGCCCTCGCCCTCGGCACCGAGATTGAGGTAAGCGGCAAATGTGCGACCCAGATATTGGCCATTCTTGTATGCCTGAGCGGTCTGCTCGGCATTGTCGATATTGCCTTGGATCAGGATGTCGGCATATCCATCGTTGTTGAGGTCGGTAGCGGTGAGGGTGCAGAGTGCTAGTTCAAAGAGATCCTCACCGTTGTAGGTCATGTAGTCGGCCACAGTAGCCTCAAAGTCGAGGTCTCCCTTATTGATCAGCACCAAGCAGTTGTGGTCGCGACTGCCTTCGCTATTGTTGCGCCAACCGATGCTGGCGATATCAATGCGACCATCGCAGTTGAAGTCGGCTACGTCTACTGAGCGAGGTTCCCAGTTGAGTTGATTGCCATCGGCATCGGTGATGTTGATGGCTGTGCGAGTGAATTTGCCATTGCCTTGGTTGATGTACACTCCAGTTTCCGAGCCGTCAGCAGCGCTTGTCTCAGAGGATACGATGAAATCCATGTATCCGTCGCCGTTGAGGTCGACAGGCACGAAGCAGGGCTTGATGCCAAAGAGAGCCGGAAACTCGGTGATGTCGTATTGGCTGGTTGAGGGGTTCCACACAGCTTGCCAGGCGTTGAAGGAGCGCTGCACCTCATCGCCATTGGCATCCTCGGCGATGCGGCCCTCATCGTTGCGGCAACGGCCAGCAAAGATAAGATCCATGTATCCGTCATTGTTGATGTCGATTTCTACGCCACCGGCATAGTCGATGCTGTGATCGATGTCGACCGAAGCCACGGTGATGGCAGCACTGGCTGCTACTGGGAGCAGACTGGCGGCTAATACAGAGGTGAATAGTTGTTTCATGATTGTTGATATTTTTTTGATGATTCTTTTTTAGGAATCTTAGGAGTCATAGGATTCCTAAGATTCCTATTGGTTATTATTGATTATTGATTATTGGTAGCGTGGAGTGACCCAGCCAGTGACAGGCTCAAGCACCGAAGTGAAATATCCGTCTTCATCTATTTGGGCTGGGGTAAGGAATAGAGGCTTGCGGTCATATCCGCTCTCGAGTTTTTCGCGACCCACGGCTGTGGCATTGTAGGCGATGTATATATATCCATTCTCGCTTTCAAAAGCGCGCATAGCATTGCAAGGATTGACGTTAGTGTCATTGCCTTGAATCAGCATGTCGCCAGTCGATGCGGTGAGGTCTTGACCCGACTTGTCGGTGTAGGGGCCAGTGATGTCATCGGCGCGACCATAGCGGATTTCAGTGCCAGAGGCAGTGGCCACAGTACCCATCAAATAGAGATTCGAAGCATCGCGACGGAATATTGACACTTGTTGCCATTGAGACCCGGCGATCAGTTTTGCTGTGCCCATCTTTGTGGGGGTCTGACCTTTGCGCAGGTTTACTTGCTGGATATAGCTGCCATTTTCAGTGGTGTAGCAGATATAGAATTTAGTCGAAGCTACGATGATGAAAGGATTCTGCACGGTAGTGCAGCCCAATTCTTCGGCGGTGAGGAAGCACCCCATGTCAGTGTAGGGGCCTTGGCCGCTGGTTGAGCTGGCGGTTCCGATTGAGGTGTGAGAGGCATCGCAATAGACCATCCAGTAGTTTGCGCCTGAGACAGTCTTGGCAAAGTCGGCCGAGAGTTCCGTAATTTCTCCGGTAATCCAGTTGGGACGAGTGCCAGAGACTGTGCCGTCTTCCTCCTCAGTGAGGGCCGTGAAACCAAACTGTGAGTTGAACGACCAAGACATCAGGTCGGATGAGGTGATTGCTGGGCAGCAATAGTCGATGCCTTTGGCCCATTGGGTCTCTGGGGATATGGCTGCGAACAGGCTGGCGGCTTTGAGTACTGTGCCAGAGGCAAGCGATGGTTCCCACACGGGATTGCGGTAGCTGGTATTCTCAGGATTGCGGCTGCCTTCCCAGTCAAATTCGTTGATGCCGTCGCCATCCATGCCCGAGCAAGCCGAGGCCAGAAGCATTGCAGCGCAAGCGCCAGCTATCAGATATATGTTTTTTAGGATCATCATATTTCAATTATTACTTATTACTCATTACTTATTACTTGTCTTAGTATCCAGCGTTTTGAGTGAGGCCGGGGAAAAGGGAAATCTCATGGATTGGAATCATGTAGAGGTGGCTTTGTCCTACCTTGTAAGTGAGGAAGTCGGCATCGCGCTCGGCAAGCTTATTCACGCCCTCCTGGGTATGGATATCGCCCCAACGGTCGAGATCGTACCATCGAGTACATTCACCGCATAGCTCTGTGAGACGCTCATGGCGCAGCAGGTCTTTCAGACTTTCGTAGTCGTTGTAGGCGCTGACTGTGAGATCACGCATGTTGACGCGGCGGCGCACCTTATTGATGTATTCGATAGCCAGACTGCGATCGCCATCGAGTTCGTTGAGCACCTCGGCATACATCAGGTAGACATCGGCTAAGCGGAGTACTCTGAAGTTTGCACCCGAGCTATAATCCTCTGACTTATTGTCGGTATCAACCGATGTGTACTTTTTCCAGTAGCATTTGTGGGCAAAGTGCTCTGATTCATTCCATTCGGCATAAGTCTTGCCGTAGTAACTCTGGGTATCGTTGGGGTCGTCAAAGAAAAGTGTCAGGCGTTTGCGGGGATCGGGATTGCCATCGATGTCAGTCTCCTTGTCGAATTCGTCGAGCAGCCAGTCGCGCGACGAGCCATCGTTCCAAGCGCCCTCGCCCGAGCTGATGTAGAGGCCGAGGAATTTGGGACGCTGCATGCCAGTCTCTTTGCCATCGACCAGTCCGTCCTTGAAGTTGATTTCAAAGAGCGACTCCTCATTGTTTTCATTTTCTTCGGTGAAATTGTCGAGCCAATTGGCCACCAAGCTGTATCGGTTCATGGCAAAGATATCCTCGATATTCTGCTTGGCTGCTTTCCAGTGCTCATTGGCTTCGGCGGTGCGATTCTCCCAAGGGCGCTTGTATAGGCCGGCGAGTTGCATATTGATGCGGGCAAGCATCCCTATAGCTCCACCCTTGGTGGGGCGACCGATTTCACTCTTTGGCCATTCCTCGGGTAGAATCTGGCTGGCTGCGGTGAAGTCGATAATGCACTGCTTGTAGATTCCCTCTTGCTCGGTAATTTCGCCATCGGCGGTCGAGCTGATTTGGAGAGGCACTTTACCATAGGTGCCAGCCAGATACCAGAATGCTACTCCTCTCAGGAAATATGCTTGGCCCAGAATTCCATCGGCAGTCTCTTTATCCATCACATCGTATCCGTGATCGTTGACATTATCGATAACCTGATTGATATAGTAGATCATGCCAAAGGTCTCAGACCATGGGAGCTTGACCGACTCGTTTCCATCGTAGTTGACACCGCTCATATTGAAATTGGCTACGGCTTGGAACTCGGCGTTGGGACTCTCGCTCCAACCCTCATCGCTGCGGAACACCATCAGTACATGGAACCAGCGGCTGAAAACGCCTGGGCGGCGCAGGGTAGCGTATGCCGCATAGAGGCCTTCTTGGAATTGATCCTCGGTCTGCCAAAATGTATCGGCAGATTCACGATTTGGATCTGAGAGGTCGAGCCAGTCGTCGTTGCAAGCTGCTACGCCAGTGGTAAGCATCAGTGCGGCGAGTGATTTTATGATGAGATTTTTCGGCTCATGCGCAAAAGTCCGTGGCTGAGGCTTAGCCAAAGATCACGGCGC
>JAJBUH010000224.1 GCA_020860445.1 Bacteroidales bacterium
CCGTGACCGATTCCAAATCGCAAATAAAGCAGAAAAAAGAAAGTCTCCGTGGCCTCCGTGTCTCTCCGTGACCTCCGTGGTTAAGCTTAACTTTAAAGTGGACTCTTACTTAATCTGTGGTTTCTTTACAATAAAAAACCGAATCTCGAAGTTAACGAGATTCGGTTGGGTAGAGGTACCTAGCAGAATCGAACTGCTGTAAGCGGTTTTGCAGACCGGTGCCTAACCACTCGGCCAAGGTACCCTGTAGTGGTGGTTTGTGAGTGCAAAGTTAAGCACTATTTTCCAAACCACCAAATTTTCTGAGAAATTTTTTCAAGAATAATACGATTTATCGACATTGAAGGCGAATCCGTGGCGTTGCACTATGGTCAATGCCAAGTAGGCGCACGACAAGATGAAGCATACCCAGAAGGCAAAACCAGTGATGTGGGCGCCATTGAATATCGAGCGTAGGAAGTCGATGATGAAGGGGGTGCACACAATCGACAGATAATTGGAGGCGAGCACAAACGCTAGCGCCAACGTGGCTTTTGAGGTCGATATCACTGCTCGCGATGCCTTGTCATAGATCATCGGTTGGCACATGCCGTAGCCCACGCCGCAGAATAGCGACCCTACGCACAGACTCCACGGAGCATGAATAAAGCTGATCAATGCCAAGCCACCAGTCATCAAGATGCCTCCCATCACAAAGGTCCAACTCTTGAATCCCTTGACAAGCCATATCAGCGTAAAGCCCGTAACGAATATGCCTACGAAATAGAGCGAATTGACTGTGCCAGCCAGCGAACTGCTCCACCCTTTCTTCTCAATCAAGAATGGGCAATAGTAAGATATCGAAATCGTGGCGAAGGTGATAAAGAAGTATACGCCTATCAACCCCAAGATGCGATTGATGTAGAAGCCGTTGACTACCTTTTCGGCAACCTTTTTCTTGCCGGCGGGTGCGTCCAGGTCGGCGGGCTGGTCGATAGTGGTGTCGCCATCATGGGTCATGGCGCGCTGGGCCATGTGCTTAGCCTCGTCAGAGCGCTTCTGCTCATCTTCATCAAGATTGTGGGTCATCAGCGCCCAAGAATCGACATCAAACGGCTGGGGGCATGGATTTTCAAGATCCTCCTTAGGAATCTTCTTCAGCCAAGGCAGCAGTAGGATAGGCACGATGGCCACGAGATAGACCGTGAATGGCAGATGCCAGCTGCCAGCCGACAGCCAACCCACAGCGTAGGTGGCGATCACCAGAGTGAGGTTGGAGAGGCCGCTCTGCACACCCATCTCGTGCATGCGGTATTTGCCGACAAAGGTATCAGCGAGCAAGCCTGTAGAGAAAGGTATCAGCAAGCCGGCGCCGCAGCCCAGGGTGCAGCTGAATATAATCAGAGCCAACATTGACTTGGCGAATAGGTAAGCCACTGCCGAGGCCATAAACACCACCAGCGCCACTGCGATGGTGGCTATCTTATGGTGCGAGAGCGACAGTTTGCCCGACAGCAACACAAAGGGAATAATCAGCAGGTTGGGCAGCACGGTCAATAGCTGCGTCTCAATCTGAGTAGCATGAGGGAATACCTGCTGCAGAGTGCCCAGCATAGGCGTGACAGCCAAGCCTGGCAGATTGACCACCAGCGACAACGACAGGATAGCCGTAAGGGTGGAGGCCGTAATAGGAGTTTTGCCAGTGGTAATCATAATGGGTTGAGATGTTGATGAATAAAATCCCGGGGCCGAAGGCGCATTGCTGTAGCCATCGGCCCCGGGCATTTCTTATTGAGGATTAATTCTGTTATTTCTTAGTCGGGCCACCAGCCTTGGGATCGGTCGGGTCGGCAGGAGCATCGCCCTCGGCGGCTTCCTTAGCGTCGGCTTCGGCCTTGCGAGCATCTTCCTCGGCTGCCTTTATCTTTTCGGCATCCTGGGCCACAATCTCAGCATCGCGAGCCTCGCGATCGGCTGCGCTTGCCAGGTTCTTAGCCTCTGATGCCAGAGCATCGGCTGCTGGGGTGTCAGGATTAGGTGCAACTGGTGGGGTCTGAGCGGGAGCAGCCTTCTGAGCGGGAGCGGCATTTTGTGCCGGTGCGGCCTTGGCAGCGGGCTGCTGAGGGGTCTTGAGGCCTTGCTTCTTGGCTGCTGCAGCATCGGCAGCGGCATCAGAGGTTAAGCCCAGGTTACGATCAACCTCTTCGGCGATCACAGGATTCGGGGTCAGTTGTGGATTATTGACATCGCATACGGTCTTGAGAGATACGGGACCAAAGGCTCCATCCTCCCAGAGCATTGCGCGACGCACTTGATCCTCGGTGGGCTTGTAGCCAGCCGGCCACTTCGATACTTGGTCGGGACGACGACCCTCCATCTCCCAGTCAAACGGCTCGAAGGTAGTGTTGGGGTCACGCCATGAAGCTTTGCGCTTTGCATATACCCAGAAGGGCACCAAGGTGAAGAAAGCTGAACCTATCAGCACAATCAGTACCCATACCACGGGCGAACCGGTATTGATTTGGCTTGGAGGAATAAAGCTGATGACCAAAGCAATCAGAGCTCCAATTACACCAATGATGGTGACAACCCACATGCCGAATGCGCCACCAGGCACGCGGAAACCGCGCTTCACATTGGGCTCAGTCCTGCGCAGGCGCACAAATGCCCAGTACACGATGAGCACCATGATCAGGTAGATCACTGTCGACATCTGGCTCAGAATCTGATAGGCCGACTGCACTGAGGGCAGCACCACCAGAGCCAATGCCAGGATGGTTGCGAAGATACCCTGTACCCAGAGGATAGGCACCTGTATGCCATTCTTGTTGCATTTCTGCAATTTGGGAGGCAGATAGCCGGCGCGGCCCACAGCGAGGATACCGGTCGAGGGACCAGTCATCACAACGCTCACCTGACCAAACACGCCGAATGTCAGCAAGACTGCCATCACGTTGCCAAGCCATGGCACACCGAGCGAGCCCCACAGGTCATTGTAAGCTACGAGCAGAGCTGCCAAAAGGCTGATGTCCTTGGGGGGCATAACCCAGCCGATAGCTATGGTACCGAAGACGAAGATCACCAAGATGGCGACCACCGAAATCATTACGGCTTGCGGGAAGGTCTTCGACGGATTGGGCATATCCGGCACCTTGACCGCCTGCATCTCCATACCCGCAAAGAAGAGGAAGATTGAGGCCGCAAGAACAAAATTGTTGAAGTTGGTGAAATCAGGCCAGAACTCGCGCTGGGTGATGTGGTTGACATGACCAGTAGCGATGTAGATCACACCGAGGATAATCAGGATACCGGCGGGTATAAACGTACCGCAGATACCGCCGAGCGATGAGAGCAAGTTGGCCGACTTCATGCCTCTGAATGAGTTGAATGTCGACAGCCAGTACACTGCCAGCACAACCACCAGGGTGTAGATAATGTTTTTAGCCAGTTTGGCGTCAAATGTTTCAGGCCAGAATACATAGGCGAGTGTGACGGCGCCGAACATCAGCACCGCAGGGAACCAGATGACCAGCATCTGCCAGTCGTAGTACATTGCGGCCCATCCCCATTTGGGACCCAGCGCCTCGGAGCACCAGCGGAACACGCCGCCGCTCTTAGTCCAAGTTGACGCTAATTCAGCGCAAACCAGGGCATAAGGCACCAGAAAGACCACAGCTGCAAACAGGTAGTAGAAAATAGATGTATATCCGTAGAAGGCTTGCGAAGCAAGACCACGCATACTCACGATGTTGGTCACGATAAACACTGCCATCGTGCCCATTGACACCATTGCTGCGCCCTTCTTTAGCTTTGGCGTCCCTTGCGCAGGGGCTGCCGCTCCTTTTGTTGCCATAGTTGAAAGGTTGTAGGGTTAGCTTAGAAATTGCAATTGTTGAAATCCTGGGAAGACCTCTCCCCACTCTGGGGAGAGTAAAGGGAAACGGGGATTACCGCCGCTTGTCGCGCCGCCAATCCCCGTCATATCTATTACTCTGGCACGAGTATTTCTTGATGTATGAGGCAAGCAGGGAGAGCATTGGGGATGAGCCTCGGCTCTCCCTGCTCGCTATGCAGGACGTCAGGTTATTTCAGATAGCGAGGTACAGCGGGATAAGCCTTGGCGATGCGGGTACCTACCTTGTAGTGTACGCCCGGATGAGCTGTGATGCTCACGTTGCTGGCTTGCTCGAATACAACTACGATATCTGAGCCACCAAACTGGAAGTAGCTGATCTCTTCGCCCTTCTGCAGGGTCTTGCCTACCTCGGCGGTCATGATGATCGACGATACAGAAGCCATACCCATAGGCAGAACTGCTACCAAGCCGATAGGCGAATCAATCACGCAGAGGCCACGAGCCTGCTGGAACTGATAGCCGGGCTGGTCGGGGAGATCCCACTGGCGACGCATCACCACATGCTTGCGGCCCGAAGGATCGCTTGCGATAGGCTCAGCGAGCACTTGCAGATAGCATGCACCCTGGATCATGCGGCTCTCAAGCACCTTGCCGCCCACAGGAGCGTGCTGACGGTGATAGTCAGTGGTGTTGAGGAACTGGTGGATCCAGATACCACCCTGGAAGCGGTCAGCGTAGGGGCTGCCCGAGAGGAGCTCTTGAATCTTCCAGTGCAGACCCTTGATGGTAACGCCTGAATCAGCGCGTACTTCCCATTGGCCAGCGTTGGTCGAGTCGGCGGGCGATACAATCACGGTGTCGTCGTCGATGGCTGCGATGGGGCGATAGCCGGGTTTGGTGCGACGAGCGAACATCTGGTTGTAGGTCTTCCAGCCACCGCGAGGATCGATGTATTCGTCCATGTTGTAGCGCGGTGAGTTGTAGAATGTAGCGAGGCTCTCGTTGTTGATGCTCTTGGGGTCATCCATCCATTCGCCGAGGGCGATGCAGAATTTCTGCATCCACTTTGACAGCGGGGTGAGCTCGGGCTGAGTGTTGTGAGGAACATTCAGGTTCTGGAGGCTGCGGACGGGCTCCTGGTCGAACAGGAAGTAGAACTTAGCCAGGTGGTAGTATACCACGGTGCCGTAGTTGTCCTCAACGGGGATCCAGCTCAGCTGGGCGTTGATCCACTCGTACCAGTCGTCGAGTGTCTTGATGTCGTCGAACTCGGCTACATCATCATCGTGGCATTTCTTCAGAGCGGCCTCGAACATGCCTTTCCAACCTTCGTTGGAGTTGACCATACCGATCAGTTCTTGCACTACAGGGTGCATTTCGTTTACGTTCATAGCGTAGTTTTAGGGATTTTGGTTATGAGATAGGTTGTTAGTCTCTGGGCGAACCCTTTGCTTATTTGCTCGCTGTTTATTTGCGATAGGTGGGCACTGCGGGATAAGCCTTACCGATGCGGGTACCAACTTTGTAGTGGACGCCGGGATGTGCGGTGATGCTTACATTTGAGCACTGCTGGAATACCATCACGATGTCTGAGCCACCGAACTGGAAGTAGCTGATCTCCTCGCCCTTCTGCAGGGTCTTGCCGACCTCGGCTTCCATGATGATAGATGATACCTGAGCCATACCCATAGGCAGTGTGGCTACCAAGCCGATAGGCGAGTCAATCACAACGAGACCGCGGGTCTGCATGAATTCGTAGCCGGGATCGTCAGGTGCGTTGAATGCGCGTTTTGTGGTCAGGCGGTTGCGGCCCTGGGGGTCACCGGGGATAGGCTCGGTGGTTACCTGCAGGTAGACTGTGCCTTGGATTACGCGTGCCTCAACTACCTTGCCGCCTACGGCTGCGCGCTGACGGTGATAGTCATACGGGTTCAGGAACTGGTGGATCCAGATACCGCCCTGGAATGCATCAGCATAAGGGCTGCCCTCGAGGAGCTCCTCAATCTTCCAGTGCAGACCCTTGATGGTCACGCCTGAATCAGCGCGTACCTCCCATTGTCCGTCATGGCATGAGTCGGCCGGCGAGGTGATCACGGTCTGGTCCTCGATAGCTGCGATGGGGCGATAGCCGGGCTTGGTGCTGCGAGCAAAGAATTGGTTGTAGCTCTTCCAGCCGCCGCGCGGTTCGATGTACTCGTCGATGTGGTATTCGGGATGTGACTTGAACGAAGCGAGGCTCTCGGGGGTGAGGCTCTCGGGGGTGTCAAGCCAAGCGCCGAGCTCGATCACGAACTTGCGCATCCATGCCGACAGTTGGGTCAGAGGACGCATCTTGTCGCTCGGGGTCACAGGGTTCTGGAGTTCCTTGACAGAGCTCTGGTCGAAGATGAAGTAGAACTTGCAGATGTGGTTGAATACCTCTGTGCCGTATTGGTTCTCAATAGGCACCCAAGTGAGTTGAGCGTTGCACCACTTGAAGAAGTCATCCATGGTCTTGATGTCTTCCATGCAATCCACGTTGTAGCTCTGGGCTTTCTTCAAAGCCTGCTCAAACTTGTCCTGCCACCCGTTAGCCTGGATCATGTCGATCAGCTCTTGCACCACGGGGTGAAATGTTTGTGCCATAGTTTTGGGTTTTGGTTATGAGATTTGGTTATATAGCTTAAGCGCTGCGTCATGATTCCAAACTTTCGCGCTTACTCTAATACAACACCCCCACTCCAAAATAGTTTTGGAAAGCCAAAGAAAATTTTCATCTTTATTAAGTGACAATTAGCCAAAATTACCACTATCTTAGCCCATTTTACTTTTATTCTCTACAATCGCCCAATTTTTATCGACAATTCCCACAACAATCCCCCATTTCCCTACTCACCACCAACCTATAGTTTTGAAATCCAGTTTTCAACCATCGAGAAATCGAGCTTAAGCACTAGGAATTGGTTAGCCCACTCTGTTGGCTTCTTGCCAATGGCAAGATGGCCAAACAGCTTCTCGAATCTGTCCTTATTAAGGATATCATAATAGGCCATGAGCATATTGGTGAATAGGCTTTTGCCCATGCGACGCGGACGCACCAGCAGCACATAACTCGCCTGCTTCTCGACTGTACGTATATATTCCGACTTATCGATATAGTAATAATCCTCTTGGATTATTCTCTCAAAATCATCTATGCCATACGGTATCTGCTTCATATCTTGGCTCCTTCCTTTTTCAATCCTCAAAATTCAATCCACAAAGTTAGCAATTTTTCTCCATTTCTCCCTAAAAGAATCGTTTTATTTCTCATGTAGGCTTCAATGTTCCTAAAGGATATGTCTATAAATAACTTATGGGAGTCATCACCCCTAGATGAAGACTCCCATATAATTTTAGATCAGTAAACTGAGGGATTTATTCGGTGGCGGATTCGAGTTTTTTCATGATGGAGAAGATGAAGAGGGCGGCGAGGAGGCAGACGGCGACGAGGATGCCCCACATCACCGGCAGACTCATCTTGCCCCAGAGGAGCATCGGGATTGAGGTCAAATAGTTGCCCACAGCTGTGGCTCCAAACCAGCAACCCATCATGGCACCCTTGTATTTAGGAGGCGCCACCTTGGTCACAAACGATATGCCAATCGGCGAGAGCAACAGCTCGGCAAACACCAGCATCAAATAGGTGCCCATAAGCCAATTAGGCGACACCATGCCGTAGGCATTGCCATTCTCGACAGTGCACCCCAGCGATGCGAATATCATTACCACATAAGCCAACGCTGCCACAATCATGCCATAGCCAATCTTGCGCGGTGCTGACGGCTCCTTGCCCTTGCGAGCCATCCAGTCAAAGATAGCAAGCGACACCGGCGTGAGAGCTATCACATAGAACGGGTCGAACTGCTGATACATCATCGGCAAGATGTCGGTGACAGGATTGGGCGTGACAATGTAGAAATACCACAGCAGCGCGCCGCATACCAGGAATACCACGACGCAGCTCCACCGAGCCACCGGCTTGCGATTCTGGAATATACCAAACAGGGCGAAGATTCCCACCGCGATAACGCACAGAGCCCAGATGTTGAATCCTATGCGCGTAGCCCCATAAGCATTGGGCGAGGTGCAATCATTGGCAAACAGGGTGAGCGTAGCGCCATTCTGCATAAACACCATCCAGAAGAAAATCACCACGCCGAATACCAGCAACAGAGCCACGATGCGGCTGCGAGTCTGTTCGGGCGTCAGTTCAGGCATAGCAGCCGACGACTGTTCGGCCTTGTCGCCCTTCTTGCTGTCATTTACAATGTGGGCGTAGGTGACGCGCCCGAAGAAGAATACCAGATACGAGAACGCTACCGACAAGCAAGCCACAGCAAAGCCGTAGCCATAGCCAGTCGAGAGCGAATCAATATAGCTCTCGGCAAACGCAGCGATGTTCTCGCCCACGCGCATTCCCGACTCCTGAGCCGCAGCCACAATCTGGCAGCCCACCGACACATCGCCATCAAGATAAGTGTTGCACAGCTGCGGCAGCAGCATATTGTAGACATATCCGTCGCTCTCGAGAGCCCAATTGGTGAGCACAGTAGCGGTAATCGGCGCAAACACCGCGCCGATGTTGATGAACATGTAGAAGAGGTTAAAGCCGGTGTCGCGATGGGCGCTGTAGCGAGGATCATTGTACAGGTCGCCGATCATCACCTGCAGATTGCCCTTGAAGAGCCCCGTGCCAGCTGCCACAAGCAGCAAGCCCACCACCAGCATCACAATCGAGCCGGCGCTGCGTATCGGCGACGGCAACGCTATCACCAAATAGCCCAGAAACATTATGGCCATGCCCAGAGCCACACTCTTTGAGAAGCTCCAGCGGTCGGCAATCCAGCCGCCCACCATGGGCAAGAAATAGGCTATGGCGAGAAATCCGCCATACACCTGGCCCGTGACAGCGGCTCCGAAGCCGAATTTGGCCTGGAGGAAAAGCACCAGCACCGCTATCACGGTGTAGTAACCAAATCGCTCGCCAGTATTGGCGAGCGATAGGACGTATAGCCCAGCAGGTT
This sequence comes from Bacteroidales bacterium, assembly GCA_020860445.1. Lineage (GTDB taxonomy): Bacteria > Bacteroidota > Bacteroidia > Bacteroidales > Muribaculaceae > CAG-873. The sequence goes on from JAJBUH010000224.1 coordinate 8,881, forward strand.
GGTTCTTAAACATAAATCATGTCAAATATAAGAGGTGAGGGTGAGGAGAGAGAAAAGAAATATATCTTATCACTGGGTGACGCGCTCGAGCCAACGCAGCATTCCAAACATTGTTCCCATCGAGATGAGACACACAGCGAAGAATACTGTCCAAGCAAGCCACAATGGCCAATTGTCGTACATCAATGGGCCAATCCACAAGAAGAGATTACCCACGGCTGTAGCGCCAAGCCACAGACCCTGGCACAGGCCCTGCATGTGCTTGGGAGCTACCTTGCTGACAAAGCTGAGGCCCAGAGGCGAGATAAACAGCTCAGCCACAGTGAGGAAGAAGTAGAACAGAATCAACACCCAAGGCCCAACCTTGAGGCTCTCATTAGCCATCTCGCGGAACTCATTGCCCGAGGGATAATCCATAGCCAAGCTCACGATAATCAGCAGCAAATAGCCCAACGAGGCGATACCCATGCCGATGCCAATCTTCTTAGGAGTAGAAATCACCTTGCCTTGCTTGCCCAGGGCTGCGAAGAACCAGATGATAAACGGCGTAAGCACAATCACAAAGAATGGGTTCACTGCCTGCCATATCTCAGGCGCAATCGACTTGGTGACCACAAAGTCGCGAGCGAACAGAGATAGCGAAGCGCCATTCTGGTGGAACGAGAACCAGAAGAACACGGCGATGCCCAACACGGCAAACAGAGCGTACATGCGTTGGCGAATCTCCTGAGCCATAGCGCGGCGCTCTTCGGGGGTATAATTTTGCACCTCGGCAGCAGCCTTCTTGGCGGGAGTGGGGAGCATCTTCTTGGTGCCAACGAATATGCAGAGCGATATCAGCATAGCGGCAACCGATGCGAAGAATGAATAGTGCACGCCAGTATTGAACACGCGCAGATACTCGGTGCAGAAAGCCTGGATAGCCTCCTTAGTATTAAGGGCGGCAGCGCTCACAGATGGAGCGGCAGCGGTGATAAGCGCCCAGAAGTTGTTGGCATTCTGCATCGTGTCATAGTCGGTAACCGAGAGCATCTGGTGGCAGAGCTCGGGGAAGTTGGCATTGTAGACAAAACCGTTGCTCTCGAGCCACCATGAGCGCAGCATCGGAGCCACAAACGGAGCAATCAGACCGCCGATATTGATGAACACGTAGAAAATCTGGAATCCGGCATCTCGCTGGTTGGCATACTTAGGATTGTCGTATAGCTGACCAACAATAGCCTGCAGGTTGCCCTTGAAGAGGCCGTTGCCAAAGGCTACCAAGAACAGAGCTATGCAAGTTAAAGCAAGGATGCCACCCATGTGGCCGAAATCAGCCCCAAACACTGGCACTGCGAGCACGATATAGCCGCAGGTCATGATAATCAAGCCCCAGATGATAGTGGCCTTGTAATTTTGCGTCTTGTCGGCAATCAAGCCGCCAACCAGGCTCAGCACATAGATGCCGCAATAAAACACACTGTAGATAAGAGCAGCCGATGAGCCGCTAAGGCCGAACTTAGAACACAGGAATAGCACCAGCACGGCATTCATGATGTAGTAGCCGAAGCGCTCGCCCATGTTGCTGAGCGCAGCTGGAATTAGTCCCTTAGGATGATTTTTAAACATAGAGTTAAGGTTAAAAATTTTAATTTGCGATTTTACGTGGTCAAAGTTAGTCATTTTTTGTGGAATACCCAAAAATATTCTGCTTACAGCGGAAAAAATTCTTAACTTTGCGCTGTAAAAGCATAGATTATGTACCGACGCATACTTTTGGCGGCCGCCATTGCCGCTTTTTGCTCAGCCAGCGCCCAAGTCAACAGCCCCCAAGCCGAGGGCTGGATGCTGCGCGCCCGACTGATGCTCGCCGATGACAACTACCAGGGCTGCATCGACCAAATTGCGGCCGCTATGGAGCTGCCTCTCACCTCAGCCGAGCGGCAAGAGGCTGAGTACCTGCGCGCCTCGGCCGCTGTACACACCGACAAGGCTTTGGCTCGCCAATGGCTCGAAGATTTCCTCATCGCCTATCCGGCTTCTCTCCATCACGCCGATGCGTTGATGGACCTCGGCGACTGCTATTATGGCACCGACAATCTGCAAGCTCTGAATCTGTACCTGCAGATTGACCCCACTGAGATTTCTCCCTCGCGCTCTGAGACACTGACCTACCGCAAGGCTTACTGTTACATGCAGCTCGAGTTCTACAATGAGGCTCAGTCCGAACTCGACAAACTGAGCCGATCGCCCGAATACGCCGCTGCGGCTGAGTTCTATCGCGGCTACATAGCCTACAAGCAAGGACGCTATGCCGATGCGCGCACTCTGCTCGAGAACTCGCGCTCGACCACCGCCCCGGGCAACATGGCTGACTACTATCTGAGCCAAATCTACTATATGCAGGGCAATTACCGCAATGCCCTGTCCACCTCGCGAGCCATGCTGCAGTTGGCCAAGAAATCCCAACTCGATGCCAACTTGGTGGCAGAGTGTGAGCGCATTGCCGGCGAGAGTTCTTACCGCTTGGGCGACAAAGCCGAGGCCCAGCAATACCTCGAATCCTACATGTCGCATGCCACATCGCCTCTACCCTCGGCGCAATACATACTGGGCGTGATGGCATACAACCGTGGCAACTACGCCAAGGCTGTCGACCTGTTGCGCCCCTCGACCATTGCCGGCGATGCGATGACCCAGAGCGCATACCTATATATAGGCCAAGCTCTGCTCAACCAGGGTGACATCGATGGCGCAATCCTCGCCTTTGACAATGCCCTAAATATGGACTTTGACCCTACGGTTCAGGAGACTGCCTATTTCAACTATGCAGTGACCTCGCTCCAGGGGGGCAAGGTGCCGTTTGGCAATTCTGTAGGGACCTTTGAGAATTTCTTGCGCAAATTCCCCAATAGCCAATACGCACCCCAAGCCCAGCAATACATAGTCTCGGCCTACCTCAACAATAATAACTACGCCGCTGCCCTCAAGAGCATTAACGCCATGACCAATCCCACCCCCGAGACCTATCGGGCCAAGCAGAGGGTGCTGTACATGTTGGGTGCGCAAGCCCTGAGCGCTGGCCAGGCAGCCCAAGCAATCAATTACCTGACTCAGGCCAAGCAATTGTCGACCTACGATAGCGATATCGACCGCGAGGTGACATTGCTGCTCGGCGAGGCTTACTATCGCGGCGGCGACTATGCCAAGGCAACGCAACTGCTCAAGCAGTATGTCAACTCGGCCTCTACCTCGCAAAACCTGGCCCTCGCCTACTATGACCTGGGCTATGCCCAATTTGCGCAGAAGAAATATTCAGATGCGGTATCGTCATTTGACCGCATGCTATCCACTCCCAATGCCCTATCGTCAGCAATCCTCGCTGATGCTTATGCCCGATTGGGCGACTGCCACTACTACCTGAGGCAATTTGCCCAGGCGGCTGAGGATTATGACAAATCCTACGGCCTCAATCCCGAGGTTGGCGACTATGCTTTGATGCAAAAGGCCCTGATGGAGGGGTTCCAGCGCCGTCATACACAGAAAATCGCTCTGCTCGACCAACTGCAAACACAATTCCCGCAGTCGGCCCTCATACCCGATGCGCTGCTTGAGAAGACCGAGAGCTACATCCAGCTTGGCAACAACCAAGGCGCAATACGTGTCTATCAAGAGCTCGTCAGGAAATACCCCAACACCTCGCAGGGTCGCCAGGGATTCTTGCAAATGGCTCTGACCATGCTCAATGCCGGACAAAAAGATGAGGCTATCGAGGCTTACAAGCAAGTTATCACCCTCTACCCATCATCTGAAGAGGCAGTGCTCGCCGCCGACCAACTCAAGCGCGTCTACGCCGCCGATGGCCGCGTTAGCGAATTTATGGCATTTATCAATAATGTGCCCAATGCTCCACGCATGGATGTCTCTGAGGCCGACCAGCTGACATTTGAGGTGGCCGAAAAGGAGTATATCACTCAGGGCAACGTATTCAAGCTCGAGGCCTATCTTGATGAGTATCCCGATGGCATCAATCGCGCCAAGGCTCTGTCTTACCTAATGGAGAATGCTACCAGCAAGGGCCAGAAACAAGCTGCTTATGATTACGCCACTACTCTGGTTGAGGCTTATCCAGACAATTCTTTGGCTCTTGACGCATTGGTGATTAAGGCTCAGTTTGAATACGAGCAAGGCAAGGGCACCCTGGCTCTGCGCACATGGCAAGAGCTCGAACAAAAAGCCTCGACCCCCTATCTGCTCAACATGGCCCGACTTGGCATAGCTCGCATAGCATCGGAGATGGACAATAGTACCGAGGCCAAGCGCGCCGCAAGCGCTGCCCTCTCATCTTCGGCCCTGTCGACGGCCGACCGTTGCGAGGCTCTCTATCTCAGGGGCAATGCCGCCTATCGCCTCGGCGACACCGCTACCGCCCGTAAGGATTGGCAAGAGGGCGCGGCCTACACCAACGACTATTATGGCATGGCTTCGGGCTTTGCTTTGGCTCAAAGCTATTTTGACACCGATGATTTCGCCAAAGCCGAGCAATTGGCCAAGGCTCTCACCGATGCCGACACCACCTACCCCTACTGGACAGCTCGCGGATTCATCCTGCTGAGCGATGTGTATGCCGCGCAAGGCAACAATTTCAAAGCGCAGCAATATCTCAAGTCGCTCAAGGAGAATTATCCGGGCAAGGAGGCTGACATATTCCAGATGATCGAGCAGAGGATGGAATGATCGCTATGTGGCAAATTTTAGACTGTAGACTACAATGAAAAGTATCAGATACACCTTATTTATATTGCTTGCCGCGACAGCTGTCGGGGCCTTAGCGCAAGATTTGTCCACTGAGATTACGGTCGACCGCACTGTGCTGCCCGAGCAGAGAGCGGCTGAGCGGCCCTTTGTGCTCCCCACCCTGCTTACCACGACAACCACTGCTTCGGCCCTTCAGGCCGCTGAGTACACCCAAGGGGGCAATATCGTCAACTCGCTGCAGACTCTGCCTCCGGCTCCCTGGCGCGCCTCGGTCGAGAAATCTCCCTATCGGGGATACGTCTCGGCTGGATATTTTCCGGCTCTCAATCTCGGTGCCTCGGCCGGATATCGATTTATCGACACCGACAAGGCATCTGTCGGGGCCGAGGTGCAGTATGATGGCACTCAATTTAAGCGCAATCACATCAAGCAGCGCCAAAATTTCCTATCTGCCGCTATCGATGGGCATTTGTGGGCTGATGCGCGTTCGTGCCTTTCGGGAGGGTTCGGCTACTCTTTCGCTTCTGTGCTTCACCCCCCGGTGAGTGAGGATATCGATAAGTTCACCCAACGGGCCAATCGGGTTGACATTGGCGTGGACTGGCAGTCGCGCGTTGAGGGATTTGCCTACAATCTCGGTTTCTCATACCAATATTTCGGGTTGAACCATTCCCAGGCTTGGACTATATTGGGCGGCGATCCTGCCGATTTTGAAGACAAGAAGCCTCGCCAGTCGTTGGTAAGCTTCAACGGCGGCTTTGGGGTTACGCGCGAACAGACCGCCACCTCAATTCCCTATCGCTGGCTTGGCATCGACTTTGACGGCGAGTTCCTGACCGACAATCATGAGGATTCCAATCTCAGCCAATTTCACCTCGACCCGTTTGTGAGGTTGATTTTTGAGGATTTTGATGTCCGGGTTGGCGCAAAGTTCAGCATCGCCTCGGGCGATTTTGACACTGGGCTGCGCGTTGCTCCCAATGTCAGGGCTGACTATCGGCCCGCAGATTTTCCTGTTGCGGCTTGGTTAGAAGCCGGTGGTGGTGAGACGCTCAATCCCTACTCCGACCTGTTTGCTCAGAATCCATATTTTGCTCCCCTCCCCACCTTCAGCTACACCCAAGGCCTGGGTCGCACCAATACCCCCATTTCGCTCGGTGCTGGCATCAATATCGGGCAAATCAGCGGCTTCTCCCTATCCCTGTACGGTCGCTTTGCTGCCGTGAGAAATTGGTATGCTTGGACTCAATGGGGATATCAAATAGTAAATGGGAGCGCCATCCCCTACAATGTAATAGCGTATGCCGAGGGCAGTTACCAAGGATTTGATGCCAACACTTGGATGGTCGGAGGCAAAATCGCCTACGCCTATAGCAATATCCTTGAGGCGAGCGTAGCTGTCGAGCGCGGTGGCTCAAATCATGACTATGCCTCGTGGTGGGAATGGCAAGACCGTGCCAAGACGCGCCTTAAGGCCCAGCTTGGCATCACTCCCATATCGGCCTTGGATATCAACTTTGGGTATGCTCTTGGAGCCTCGCGCCACTCGTATGAGGCAATCGTTAATGAGCCCATCTCTTTAGGTCGAGCCGAAAACCTGTGGGTAGGAGCCACCTATCGCCTGACACCAGCCTTCAGCATCTTTGTCCGGGCCGAGAATCTCACCAACGCCTCCTACCTCCTCGTCAGCGGCTACGATGTCCAAGGCGTAAAAGGCCTGGCCGGCATCTCCCTCAAATTCTAACCAAAACCTCTTCTTATACTTTTGACTTGATTACTTTTGACTTTTGACTTAATTATGGCAACTTTACAACAAATGGGCGACACCTGTCAGCTCAACTACGAAAAGGCTCTCACCCTGCCGGCTGAGATACAAATTTCTCTCTCTTGGAGCAACCATCAGAGATTTCTGAAGCGTGTGTTCGGTGGCGGAGCCATCGACCTCGACTTGGGATGTTTCTACGAAATGGAAAATGGCGACCGCATGCTTATCGACGTGCTCCAATTCCAGGACAATGGAGGACCCCGCGACCGCCGCACTCGCCAGGGCTGCTTCACCGAGCCTCCCTATATCTGGCACACTGGCGACGACCGTGGCTCTAATGCTCAGTCGATCGAGACCATCATTGTCAACCCCCAGGGTCTTGAGGAACTGCGCCGCATCATGGCTTATGCTTTTGTGACCGATGGCGAATCACGCTGGGCACAGGCTCAAGCCTCGCTCTGCATCTCGGTGCCGGGCTGCGATGATGTGACTATCACCCTCGACAAACCCAGCGACCAGCGCCTCTGCGCCATCGCCTCGATTGACATCGACCCCGTTGCCCACCAGCTCACCATCACCAAGCTCCTCACCTACCACGCCGGACACTCTGCCTGCGACCGCGCCTACTCCTGGGGCTTCTCCTACCACAAAGGCCACAGATAAAAAACACGCCTTGGCTTGTAGCCAAGGCGTGTTTTTTATCTGTGAGGGGGTTAGTTGTTGTATTCTTGCCAACTTTTGATTTTGATGTCGGGGAGCTGGAGGGCGCAGAAGGCCTCGATGAAGGCCTTGGCCAAGCGAGCATTAGTAATCAGGGGGATGTTATGGTCGATGGCATCACGACGGATGCGGTAGCCGTTGGTGAGCTCGCGGCGGGTCTGATCCTTGGGGATGTTGACGATAAGGTCAAACTTATGATCAGCTATCATATCCACCACATTGTTCTCACCCTCTTCATCAGGCCACGATACCGGGGTGCATGGCACGCCATTCTTGTTGAGGAACTCAGCCGTACCGGGTGTGCCATACAAGGTATATCCATTCTTGACCAGGCTCTGGGCTGGTTCGAGCAGTTGCACCTTGCCTTTGGCGCCGCCCGACGAAATCAGGATATTCTTATTCGGCAGACTGTAGCCCGTGGCTATCATCGAGTTGAGGATGGCCTCGTTCATGCTGTCGCCAAGGCAACCCACCTCGCCAGTACTGCTCATATCCACGCCCAGCACCGGGTCGGCATTGGATAGGCGGTTGAATGAGAACTGCGAGCACTTGACACCGATGCGGTCAATGTCAAATTCGCTCTTCTCAGCCTTGGAGTACGGCGCATCGAGCATAATCTTGGTGGCAGTCTCGATGAAGTTGCGCTTGAGGATCTTGCTCACAAACGGGAATGAGCGCGAAGCTCTCAGGTTACACTCGATCACTTTCACCTCACGATTCTTGGCCAGGAATTGGATATTGAAAGGGCCAGAGATGTTTAGTTCGGCAGCGATGCGGCGAGCTATCTTCTTGATTTGGCGCACAGTGCTGAAATAGATGTTCTGTGCCGGGAATACCATCGTGGCATCGCCCGAGTGCACGCCAGCATATTCGATATGCTCCGAGATAGCATACTCAACGATCTCGCCCTTGTCGGCCACAGCATCAAACTCAATCTCCTTGGTATCTTGCATAAATTGGCTTACTACCACCGGGAAATCCTTGCTCACCTCGGTAGCCATATTCAGGAAGCGCTCAAGTTGCTCGTCATCGTAGCACACATTCATGGCAGCGCCGGACAGCACGTAGCTCGGACGCACCAACACCGGATATCCTACCTCGGCCACAAACTCCTTGATATCGGCCATGCTGGTCAGGGCGCGCCAGGCCGGCTGGTCGATGCCAAGCTTGTCGAGCATTGCCGAGAATTTGTCGCGATTCTCAGCGCGGTCGATATCCACCGGGCTTGTGCCAAGCACCGGCACACCCTGGCGATACAGCTTCATCGCCAAATTGTTGGGGATCTGGCCTCCCACCGACACCACTACGCCGCGCGGTTGCTCCAGGTCGATCACATCGAGCACGCGCTCCATCGACAGCTCGTCGAAATACAGGCGGTCGCACATGTCATAGTCGGTCGACACGGTCTCGGGATTATAGTTGATCATTATCGACTTGTAGCCCAACTTGCGCGCAGTGTTGATGGCATTGACCGAGCACCAGTCAAACTCAACCGAACTGCCAATACGGTAAGCGCCCGAGCCGAGCACAATCACCGACTTCTCATTCTTATACCAGTCGATGCTGTGTCCCTGCGGCTTAAGGCATGTCTTGCGCCACTCCTCGGTGGTCTTCTGATCGGCATTGGTTGGCTCTACCTCGCCGAGATAGGTGAAATACAGATAGTTGGTGAGTTCGGGATGTTCTCCGCCCACGGTCTCGATGCGGCGCACTGTTGGCAAGATGCCGCGCTGTTTGCGGTCGCGGCGCACCTCGAGGTTAGCCTTCTCCATATTGCCAGTGGGCTTAAGCACAAATCGTGCGATTTGGAAGTCGCTGAATCCGGCAGCCTTGACCTCACGCATCTTCTCATCGCTGATTTCCGACAGGCTATTGTAGGTGAGCAGTTCGTTTTTGAGGTCAACGATATGCTTCATGCGTTCGAGAAACCATTTGTCAATCTTGGTCAGCTCCTCGATGCGCTCTACGGTGTAGCCATCCTCGAGGGCTTGGGCTATGGCGAAGATGCGCAGGTCGGTAGGATTGGCGAGTTCCTTGTCGAGGTCGTCAAACCGCACATGGTCGTTGCCGACAAATCCGTGCATTCCTTGTCCAATCATGCGCAGACCCTTCTGAATCATCTCCTCAAACGACCGGCCAATCGACATAATCTCGCCCACTGACTTCATCGAGCTGCCGATCAGGCGGCTCACGCCCGCAAACTTTGTCAAGTCCCACCTCGGGATCTTGCATATCATATAATCGAGGCTCGGAGCCACATAAGCCGAGTTGGGAGTACCCATCTCGCCAATCTGGTCCAGTGTGTATCCCAGCGCTATCTTAGCGGCCACAAAAGCCAGGGGATAACCCGTGGCCTTGGATGCCAGGGCCGATGAGCGGCTCAGTCGGGCATTCACCTCAATGATGCGGTAGTCGCCGGTCTCGGCATTGTAGGCAAATTGTATGTTGCATTCGCCCACTATGTTGAGATGGCGCACGCACTTGACGCTTATCTCTTGCAAGAATTTTACCTGCTCGGCGGTGAGCGAACAGGTCGGAGCCACCACGATGCTCTCGCCGGTGTGGATGCCCAGGGGGTCGAAATTCTCCATCGAGGCCACAGTGAAGCAATGGTCGTTGGCATCGCGTATCACCTCAAATTCTATTTCCTTCCAGCCCTTTAGGCTCTCCTCGACCAGAATCTGGGGCGCAAAGGTGAATGCGCTCTCGGCTATTTCGATAAATGTCTTCTCATCGGGGCAGATGCCCGAGCCAAGGCCACCCAGCGCATAAGCGCTGCGTATCATCACCGGGTAACCAATGGTCTTAGCTGCTTGCAGAGCATCCTCCATATTTGTCACGGCGTGGCTCACGGGGGTCTTCAGGTCGGCTTGGTCAAGCTTTTTGACGAATAGGTCGCGATCCTCGGTATCCATGATCGCCTCGGCCGAGGTGCCGAGCACCTCCACGCCATATTTCTCAAGTGTGCCGTTGCGGTACAGCTCGGTGCCGCAGTTGAGGGCTGTCTGACCGCCAAAGGCGAGCAAGATGCCGTCGGGGCGCTCCTTCTTTATGATTTCTGTGACGAAATGCGGGGTCACCGGCTGAAAATAAACAGTGTCGGCAATTCCCTCGCTTGTCTGGATAGTAGCGATATTGGGATTTACCAACACTGAGCTGATGCCTTCTTCGCGCAGAGCCTTCAGAGCTTGCGAGCCGGAATAGTCAAATTCACCAGCCTGCCCTATCTTGAGGGCGCCTGAGCCAAGCACGAGCACTTTGGTGAGTTTCGGTTTCTTTGCCATACTTTTTCCTGGTATTTTGTTTCTGACTGCAAAGTTACGAATAATCCTCCAATATCACCACCTCGGCGAGCCTAAGAATTGAGAAAATCTTAAATTCACAAAAAATTAGCGTATAAAAATCAGCCGCGGGCGAACTATCTGAGCCGCCCCAATGTTTCAATAGTGTAATTGCTATATTTGCACTGTGTTTTTCATGGTATTAGATTTAAGGTAAAAGAATAATAGGCTGTCGTGACGACAGCCTATTTCTTATTAAACCAAATGGCTTATTTTTCAATAAGCCCCCGCACGGTTTCACAACCTGGCAGGTTTCAATCCGTATTAATACTTATGCTTTTTGAGTGGCCTCCTGGGGCTCGGCTTGGCGTTGCCCAGGGGCAGGTCGCTTATATTTCTTAAGCGAGAAGTGGAACTCCAGACCCGAGGGGTAGCGATTGCCCACATCGATCTGGCCTCCAAACGAATGTATTGCCACCTCCACAATCGAGAGGCCCAAGCCGGTGCCTCCTGCTTCGCGCGAACGCCCAGAGTTGACGCGATAGAAACGCTCAAACATGTGGGGCAGATGCTCGGGTGGCACGCCTATGCCATCATCGTAGTAGCGGAAGTAGAAGAAATCGTCATCCTCTTTGTACACCTCCAAGCGGCACATGGTGCCTTGCGAGTAGGCTGCCGAGTTCTTAGTGAAGTTGAGCAGCACCGATGTCAAGAGCGATTCGTTGCCGACCACCACGCAGTTGAGGGGGATATCGTAGCTGAATGTCATGCCCTTCTCCATCAGATGGGTCTCGCTCAGATATTTCTCAAATGTGAATACCAGGTCGTGGAAATTCACATCGGTCACGTTCACCAGCTTGCCACCGCTCTCGAGCTTGGTGATAGCCGTGATGTCGGCGATGAGCGATGACAGGCGATGCACATTCTGCTGGGTCTTAAGCAGGAAGCGCTGCCGCGTGGCTGGCTCCATATCAGGGTCGTCGACCATAGTGTCGACATAGCCCTGGATTACCCCTACTGGGGTCTTTAGCTCATGGTTGATATTGCCCGACAGCTCGCGCTTGATGCGCTCTTTCTCCTCGATAGCGTGGAGCGCCACCTTGTGTTCGCGCTCGCGCTTCTCCATCTCAGCTATGCGCTGATTGTAGATGTTGACTATCTGGCGCGAAATCTCGCCAAACTCGTCGTGTGGGAAATTGTAGGCATCAGGGCTCACAAAGTCGGGGTTGCCGGCTGCCTCGTTGGCAAAGTCGCGCAATATGCGCACATTGCGTCCGTAGTAGGCTGCCGATATATATACCAGCACAGTCACCATGATGGCTATGCTGAAGAATATAAGCCAAAATCTTGTTGTGCTGGCACTCAGCACCTTGGCAACCTCCTTGGTATAAGGCAGCAGCACGTACACCTCGCGGCCATCGCTTGACCGCGTAGTATAATATAGGTATTTGGCGGTCGAATCGCCATGCTCGCCATAGCGAATCATGCCGGTGGCATGCTCGCCATCGTCGAGCGAGAAATCGACGGGCACAAACTCGCCGCTCTTGAGCGTGACCCGACCGTCGCGTTCGCGCACAAAGATCGAGAGCATGTCATGGCTCGGCGATGTGTCATAAAATTCGTCAATGAAGTGGATAAAGTTGATGGCCCCAGCGATATTGTCCCGGTTGAGAAAGTCAACCACGCGCTCGCCTACTACGGCCAGTTGGTCGTAGACCATCTTGCGCTTGACGTCGCCCACGCGGTAGAGCTGCCAAGCGGCCATGCATATAATCACGAGCCAGAAGGCAGCTATCGCCGAGAAGAAAAGGCGCCACTGGTAGTTAATCCCCCTCTTTGAACCCATATCCGAATCCTTGGCGAGTGGTGATGTTGTTGCCATATTGGCCCAGCTTGCGGCGCAGTCGGGTCAGGTTGGTGTCAATGGCGCGCTGCGATACCAGCACGTCGTTGGGCCATACGTTGCGGATGATCTCATCGCGCGAATAGATGCGGTTGCGATGGGTGAGGAAGAAGAGCAGCAAGTCAAACTCGGTGCGGGTCAGAGGCACCTCCTTGTCATCGATGTAGCACACCTTCTCGTTCTGGTCGATGCGCACGTCGCGATAGGTGACATCAGGCAGGTAGTCCGACTTGCTCGTGGGCTTTTTGGCAGCGGCGCGAGCCAATTTCTCGCCAGCCGAGCGGCGCAGTACTGCTCTCACGCGAGCCAATACTTCGCCAATCACAAACGGCTTGGTGATATAATCGTCGCCTCCGATGTTCAGCCCAGTCACTTTGTCATCTTCATCGCCGAGGGCGCTGCAGAAAATCACTGGCAGGTGCTCTACTCCGGTGGTGCTGCGCAAGCGCCGCACGAAGTCGTAGCCGCTCAGCCTCTCCATCATTATATCGACGATAAAGAGGTCGTAGGCCGACAAGTCTTGCTCCAAGGCCTCGACTGCGCTATAGGCACAGTCAACCTTGTATCCATCCTTTTCAAGATTGTATTTCAAGATGTCGCACAATGGCTCTTCGTCGTCAATAACTAATATACGGTAACTCATATTGGATAAAGTTGCTCTAATGGTGGCTGGTTTTAGTATGGGCTCTTTTTCTATTGCAAATTTAAGAATAAACTACTTAATATCTATGCAAAAAATCATTAATCGTAACAATCCCTCGTTTTTGACCCCTAATTCCAACTTCCCATACGTTCATCCACCCTCCGTGTCCTCCCCTGCGGCTATGCCGCCTCCGCGACCGATGTACTAACGCAAACAAATATGAATAAGAAATGCCTCCGTGGTCTCTGTGGCCTCCGTGGTTAGGTTAAAATTGCAATAAACAATAAGTTACAGGGTGTAATAATCGTACGATTATGTTGTAAAATTGTAACCAAAAACCTTTTCTGTGCTCCATTACACCAAATTTTCTTCAAAATTGTGTGGTTTTTAACAATAAAAGCACTAAATTTGCAACGTTAAGTGTAAAAGTGTAAAACGTAATACCTAAACATATCAACAAATGAAAAATCTAAAACGTGTAATCGTAGCCATTCTGACCCTCGTGGCAGTAGCTGCGCCTGCTTCTGCTCAATTCCGCTGGGGCCTCAAGGTAGGCATGGACATCAACAAACTCACCGTCAGCAAGAGCGACTGGAAAAACAACTTCGACGCCGAGAATCGTACCGGCTTCACCGGCGGTCTCACCTCTGAGTTCACCATTCCTATCATTGGCCTCGCCTTCGATGCCTCGCTGATGTACACCCATCGCGTAAACGCCTACACCGAGGATGACGGCCAGGAATCAACCTACTCAAAGGACTATCTAAGCATTCCTATCAACCTCAAATACAAGTTCAGCCTCCCCGTGGTAAGCAGCTTCTTGATGCCTTACGTGTTTACAGGCCCAGAATTTGCAGTGCTGTGCTCAAAAAAGGCTATCCAAGATGGCTGGAAGAGCAAATCATTTGACTCGACCTGGAATTTCGGTCTTGGTCTGCAGTTGCTGAGCAAGGTGCAACTCGCAGCAAGCTACGGCATTGGCATGAACAAGATATCTGAGATGACTTATGCCGGCGAGTCAGTAGACCTAGGTCGCACCAAGGCCTGGCGCGTCACACTGGCTTATTTCTTCTAATCAAGCCGGGGCCTAAAGCCCTGCCCCACCGTGGCGCTACGACAGTCCCCGAGCGTCCCATGGCGCCACCCTTCACGGCGCTTTAGGCGCCGGCCACAATCTCGGCGCCGGCCACAAATCAGCTATTTATTTTACCTAAACCACTAATACTTACTACTTAAAGACATGGATGTGAATCTTATGAATCGCGCCGCCAACAATGTGAGAGTGTTGGCTGCGTCGATGGTCGAAAAAGCCAAATCTGGCCATCCCGGTGGCGCCATGGGCGGCGCCGACTTCATCAACGTGCTCTTCTCGAGCTTCCTCGTCACCGACCCCGACGATGCTCACTGGATCGCACGCGACCGCTTCTTCCTCGACCCGGGCCACATGTCGCCCATGCTCTACAGCATTCTCGCTCTTGCTGGCCACTTCACCCTCGACGAACTCAAGCAGTTCCGCCAGTGGGGCTCGCCCACTCCCGGCCATCCCGAGCTGGAAGTTGAGCGCGGCATCGAGAATACCTCCGGTCCTCTGGGCCAAGGCCACACTATGGCTGTCGGCGCCGCTATCGCTGAGCGCTTCCTCCAGGCTCGCTTCGGCTCTTGGATCGAGCATAAGACCTACGCTTTCATCTCTGACGGCGGCATCCAAGAAGAAATCTCGCAAGGCGCTGGCCGCCTCGCCGGATACCTGGGCCTGTCAAATCTGATCATGTTCTATGACAGCAACAAGGTGCAACTCTCTACCTATGTCGACGCTGTCGATAAGGAAGACGTAGCCGCCAAGTATCGCGCATGGCACTGGAATGTGCTCGAAGTCGACGGCACCGACCCTGCCCAAATCGCTGAGGCTCTGACCAAGGCTCACGCCGAGACCGAGAAGCCGACCCTCATCATCGGCCACACAATCATGGGACGCGGCTGCGTCACCGCCGATGGCAAGAACTTCGAAGGCCAGCGCTCAACCCACGGCCAGCCTATCAGCAAGTCGGGCGCCGACTATGCCGCTACCATCAAGAATCTCGGCTTCGACCCGGAGAATCCTTGGGTAATCTCGCCCGAGGTGCAAGAGCTATACGCTAAGCGCACCGAGGAGCTGCGTCGCATCGTCAAGGAGCGCCGCGCCATCCACGACGCTTGGGCAAAAGAGAATCCCGAGCTCGAGGCCCAGCTCCACGACTTCCTCGCTGGCCGTCTGCCCGAAATCGATTGGGAGAAGATCACCCAGAAGCCCGGCAGCGCTACCCGCCAGGCATCGGCTGTAGTGCTGAGCGTGCTCGCCGAGAAGGTCAAGAATATGATCTGCTCATCGGCCGACCTCGCCAACAGCGACAAGACCGACGGATTCCTCAAGAAGACCCATGCCCTCACCCACGGCGACTTCACCGGAGCATTCCTCCAGGCTGGCGTGGCTGAGCTGACTATGGCTTGCTTGATGAACGGCATCGTGCTCCACGGCGGCATGATTGCTGCTTGCGGCACATTCTTCGTGTTCTCTGACTACATGAAGCCCGCTATGCGTATGGCTGCCCTGATGGAACTCCCCGTCAAGTACATCCTCACCCACGACGCATTCCGCGTAGGCGAAGACGGCCCGACCCACGAGCCTATCGAACAAGAGGCACAAATCCGTCTGCTCGAGCAAGTGCACAATTTCTCAGGCCGCCCATCGCTGATGGCTCTGCGTCCTGCCGACGCTGTCGAGACCACCGTATGCTGGAAGCTCGCCATGGAGAATCGCCACACCCCGTCGGCCCTCATCCTCAGCCGCCAAGACATCCCCGAGCTGCCCGCTGCCAGCGGCAACCGCTACGAGGAGGCTCTGCAGGCTGCCAAGGGCGGATATGTGGTGATGAACCCCGAGAATCCCGAGGTAGTGCTCGTTGCCAACGGCTCTGAGGTATCTCTGCTCTGCCAGGTTGCCACCCTGCTCGACGCCGAGGGTATCCCCGCACGCGTTGTGTCGATGCCGGTAATCGGCCTCTTCAACGAGCAGAGCGAGGAATATCGCCGCAGCGTATTGCTCCCCAACCTGCCCCAGTTCGGCCTCACCGCCGGTCTGCCCACCACCCTCTACATGATCAAGGATTTCCACGGCGAGGTCTACGGCATGGAGCGTTTCGGCGCCTCAGCCCCCTACAAGGTCCTCGATGAGAAGTTCGGCTTCACCGTCGACAACATCCTCAACCGCGTCAAATCCTACCTCGGCCGCTAATGCCCTAATCGCCTCGGAGAGGTCTCCAAGATTAGGTCCTAATCACCTCGATTACCACCACGATTACCCTAACTAATCGCCTCGTGTACACCACGATTAGCCTACCTAATCGCCTCGGAGAGGCGCTACAATGTTAACCCCATGCTGATTGAGCGCGCTGCGCTCAATCAGCATGGGGTTCCTCATCCCCTCCCCTCGTGCCTCGGAGAGGCGCTACAATCAGAAGAAGTAAATACTCAACGTGACCGTTATCTCATGGGAACTGTTATGAAGGCACAAATTGTGGAGAGTATCATTGCGCCCAATAATCAAGCTGGTGTACTACGAGAACCGGGCGTACCACCTGTACACCCGGAGGTTCGAGAAGGGCTACAGGTTCATCCGTATAGAGCGCGACCCGCAGAATCCGGGAACATTCGCCTACAGCGTCAAGTGGCAACACATACTGAGGATACTGAGGCTTTTCCGCAAATTATTCTGGCTGGGGATATTTTTCCATAGAAATCACTCCTTCCTTAAGATAAACACAAAAAACAATCACTACCATGATTGATATCCAAAAGATTTCCGCTTTAGACATACCCGACGTTCATCCCGTGTATGGAGGGGTGAGAGGACGTACCATGTCTTCGCGGCATCAGAACCATGGCTGGCCTGCAATCATAGAGGCTGGGATAAAGACCATCATTGATCTACGCGATGGTGACAGTTCTGACAGACTGCCATTCATTTGCAGCCAGAAGGGAATCGAATACTTTCACTATCCAGTGGACATTGCTGCCGGCTGTGTGGAAAGCATGATAGACCTCATGCCGCAATTCTGCGAATTTATTGACAAGGGGGATTTCTATATTTCCTGCGCCATGGGACTGCACCGCACTGACATTGCCCTCTGCACATACTGGGTATTCTATGCTGCCGACAAGGGCATTGAACCACCGCAGATTGTGGGCTATCGGCAAGGACAAGGGCATAACACCGACAAGATAATGCGAGTGCTGAACGCCATTTATGCCCGCATGACCGAGAAAAACGGTGTAGAGCCGATGCTATTTGAGATGTTCAAGAGCCGAAAGAGGGTCATTATCGAACAGAGTAAACCAGTCAAAGAGTAACAGTCCCTCCTGCTCCTCTTGGGACAAGGAGAAAACAAAAACCTTGAGATCCAAAGACAGGACTACATAAACTATCATTTTTGACCAACCGAGGGATAAAAACGGCCTTATTCCGCTAAAATCACTCCCAGGGAGGCTTCTTAGCGGAATAAGACCGTTTTTATCCCAAATTTAACATTTCAACAT
>JAJBUH010000216.1 GCA_020860445.1 Bacteroidales bacterium
GTGTTAATCTGTGCAAATCTGTGGTTAAGACCTATTAATATGATTTAGATTTAAAATTGTGTTTAACCTAAGGAGACAAGGATATGAGACAGAAAAGAATTAATAAGTTTCTGGGGCTTAGGCGTAAGTCTGGTCCGGTGATAATCATAGCCTTGTTTGCCCTTATGGCTGCGGGATGCAAAACCACTGAGGAGAATTATCGCGCTGCTTATGAGCGTACAGTCCAAGGCTGGGCCGAAGTAGAGGATTCTACCATCTACGGAGGTATGCGTCAAAGAGCCGCTACCCAGAAAATCTCGTTGGGGGAGGAAACAGCTCCAATGAAGACTACCTGGGTGCGGGTCACTGACGATGGCGGCGGTGTGGCTGAGAATATCAAGCGCTACTGCGTGGTTGCTGGCGAGTTCAAGCAAGCCTTTACGGCTCGCTCGATGCGCGAGAGGCTATGCGACAATGGTTATCCCGGAGCATTCGTGGTGCAAGATGGCGAACCCTTCTACTATGTAGTAGCAGCAGCCTATTCCGACCTAGAGCCAGCGATGCAGCTGATCGAGCAGCTGCGCACCTCTCCGCCCTTCCCCCTGCGCGAAGGCATGCCCCTCATCCTGCGTCCTGCCCAAATCCGCTGACCCCCCCACACTCATAACTCATAACTAATAACTCACAACTCCCTTTGACCTATCTTGACAATTATAAGGCTATAGCGCGCTTGGGCTTGCCTATATTGGTTGGCCAAGTAGGCATGGTATGCGTCGGGTTTGCCGACAATATCATGGTAGGACGCTACTCGACCGAGGCTCTCGCTTCGGCATCGTTTGTCAATAATATTTTCAACACTATAATCTTCTTCTGCATCGGCTTTACCTACGGCGTGTTGCCGCTGGCTGGCGCTTTGTTTGCCAAAGGCGAGAAGCTCCAGACCGGGGCACTGGTGCGTGTGGCCCTGTGGATGAATATCGCCTACTGCCTATTCTTCACTCTGCTGATGTTCATACTTTATTTCAATGTGCATCGGCTGGGGCAGCCAAGCGAATTGTTGCCGGTAATCCGGCCCTACTATCTGCTATTCCTGGGCGGATTGCTACCGATAAGCATGTTCAACTGCTTTGCGCAATGGTCGTACTCAATCAAGAATACGGTGGTGCCGATGTGGATTGTGCTGGGCACAAACGGCCTGAATGTGTTGGGCAATTACTGTCTGATATATGGTAATTTCGGGTTCCCCGAAATGGGTCTGACCGGAGCCGGAATCAGCACGCTTATCACTCGTTGGCTGTGTCCTCTGATTATCATGGCATGGTTTTTCTGGGCCAAAAGCAACAAGGAGTTTGCCGATGGCTTTAAGCGGGAAATAGCGGAGAAAGGCACTACAGGTAAGGTTTGGCGCACATCGCTGCCAGTGTCGCTGCAGATGGCTTTTGAGACTGCATCTTTCTCTGTGGCTGCTATCATGGCTGGATGGCTTGGAGCGATACAGTTGGCTTCGTTCCAGATAATTATCATTATCGGCATGCTGGGCTTTACGCTATACTATGCTATCGGTTCGGCTGTGGCGGTGTTGGTGAGCAACGAGGCAGGCAAGGGGAGCGCCCAGGGTATGCGCAAGGCCGGATGGGCCGGCTACCATGCGATGCTGGTGATGACGCTATGTTCTACGCTGCTGTTCGTGCTTTTTGCTCGCCCGCTGGCGCATCTGTTTACTGAGGATGAGATGGTGCTTGCAACCACCCTCACACTGATTTTCCCATTGATACTGTACCAGCTGGGCGATGCCACTCAGGTGACATTTGCCAATGCGCTGCGCGGCACCTCGCATGTGATGCCGATGCTGTGGATTGCCTTTGTCAGCTATATGGTGGTGGGCGTACCGGCAACTTATCTATTGGGATTTACCGCAGGGTTAGGAATATATGGAATTGTGTTGAGTTTCTCGGTATCGCTATTCCTGGCCGGTGCCCTATTCCTGATATTCTTCCTGCGAGCCACCCGACCAATCAAAAATGAATAATCTATCGGTCGTAAAATACACAATACACAGATTACACAGATGTCACACAGACAAATTATGATGTATTCCTTGAGATATAATCTCATAGAGGTGCAAAGCACCGACAGATGTCACAGATACCATCCGGATGGTATCTGTGACATCTGTCGGCATACTTATGCCTGTATGAGACTATATTCAAGTAAATTTGTCTGTGTGACATCTGTGTAATCTGTGTATTGTGTCAAATTCAACATACTAATTATAAATTCTAAATATGATGAATATGAAAAAGATTTTAATTGCTATGGCAGCGCTGCTGCCGTTAGGACTGGCGGCAGAGATCGACACTGCCGAACTCACAGGCAAATGGGTGTCTAAGCCCATTCAGGCCCCATCGCCCGACCCATCGTTCAAGCAATCGACCACTATCGAACTCACTTTCACCGGAGGCGATAAGGTGGCACAGACCTCGCAGACTTCTACAGCTATCAATGGCGGAGAAGGCGTATTCATCAATATTGATATGTATTGCGACTGCGAAGGCACCTACACTATCAGCGGCGATACCCTGGTTATCCACTCTGACCCCTCGACACTCAATGTCGATTTCTCTGAGGATAATATCCGCATCAAGGGTCTACCCGATCCCGACAAGGCCGAAGAAGCTAAATCGCAGATGGTAAAGGAATTCCAGCAAGTAATCCCCGAAATGCAGAAGGCTATGGCAGAACCCACCAAAATCTGGGACCTCGTGATCACAGAGAAGAAGGTGACTTGCCAAGTCGACAGCATGGAGGTAACATTCACTCGCAAGAAAAAATAAAATAAGGCAAAAGGCAAAAGTATTAAGGTAAAAGGCCCTACTGATATTTCCAAAAGCTAAAAACTAAAGGCCAAAGACTATAGTAATCTTTCCAAAAACTAAAGACTAAAAACCAAATACCATAATGAAGAAGTTTCCGATTTTTATGGGAGTGTTGGCCCTGGTGGCCACTCTCTTTGGCTGCGGCAAGAAGAATGCCAATCAGGCTGAGGCTCCAGCCCAGGCCGAGATGACCAATGTGAAGCACCCCGATTGGAGCCGCAATGCGGTGATCTACGAGGTGAATCTGCGCCAATTCACCGACCAAGGCACCATCAACGCTTTTGCTGAGCAGTTGCCCCGCCTCAAGGATCTCGGCGTGGACATCCTGTGGTTCATGCCTATCCATCCCATCTCGGAGAAGAATCGCAAGGGGACTCTTGGCAGCTATTATGCTGTGAAGGATTACAAGGCTTTCAATCCCGAGTTTGGAACGCTCGACCAATTCAAGGCTGTAGTTGACGAGGCTCACAAGCTGGGCATGAAGGTTATCATCGACTGGGTGCCTAACCACTCGGGCTGTGACAACCCATGGGTAGCCGAGCATCCCGACTGGTATGCTCGCAATGCTGAGGGCGAAATGTTTGGACCTTATGACTGGACTGATGTCTACAAATTTGACTACTCCAACCCGGAGATGCGTGCCGGCATGGTCGATGCGCTCAAATTTTGGCTCACTGAGGCTGATGTCGACGGTTTCCGTTGCGACGTGGCCATGGAGGTGCCTACAGATTTTTGGGACGAGACCCGTCCGCAACTTGAGGCTGTCAAGCCGGGCATCTTTATGCTCGCCGAGGCCAGCAAGCCTGAGCTGCAGCAGAATGGCTTCGATATGGGCTACAACTGGCCGATGAAGGATCTCTTCAGCGAAATTGCTGCCACTTCGGGTCAATATACCTTCCAAGAGGAGGGTAAGGAGCCGCGCAAGTTCCCGGTAAAGAGTGCTCTTGCTATCGATTCGCTGCTTGCCGACCAGGCTGCCAATTATCCGGCTGATACCTATCTGATGAATATGATTACCAACCACGACCTCAACTCGTGGGAGGGCACTGAGTTTGAGCGTCTGGGCAATCTGCAGGGTGCCTTTGCAGTGCTGTCATACACTTTGCCGGGTATGCCGCTCATCTACACTGGGCAGGAGACTGGCATGAATCGCGCCTTTGAATTCTTTGAGAAGGACAAGGCTCCTCAGTGGGAACCCCGCAATGAGTATTTCACTTTCTACCAGAAGCTCAACGAGCTTAAGCACACCCAACCCGCTCTGGCTGCTGGCCTGCAGGGCGGCGAGATGGTGCGCTACACCACTACCGACCCCAACATCTACGCTTTCTCGCGCGAGAAGGATGGCAAGCCCGTGGTTGTGATCATGAACCTCGGCTCGGCTGAGGCCCCCGTGCAATTCACGGCTGAGACCCCCTCCGTCGCTGGCCTCATCGACATCTTCAACGGTGCCCCCGCCTCTCTCC
>JAJBUH010000052.1 GCA_020860445.1 Bacteroidales bacterium
CCCCCTTAATCCCCACTTAAAATCAAAATTAATCTGCAACTGGTACAGGGGACTGTCCCCTGTACCAAACGTTAGGCTTCGCCGAGGTAGTCGAAGCCGAGGGCGGTGACGGTGCGCTCGATGTCGGAGGCGGGGCAAGAGCCGGTGACAGAGGCGGTTTTGGATGAGAGGTCGACGGTGACGGCCTCAACGCCGGGTAGCTGGGCAATGCCTCGCTCAACTGAGGCCTTGCAGTGAGGACACTGCATGCCTTGGATTTTGTAAGTCTTTGTCATATCTATTATATTATTGGTTTCTGATTCGCAATCGTGACAATGGCAATGATGATGCCGCTTGGCTCCAATCCACTGGGGAAGCAGGGCGATGGCGAGCATCACCGTGAGGGCTGCGGCGCTTACCAATTCAAGCCATGAGAGATGGCAATGGGCAGCCTCGGTGGGCATCGCAGCCAAGCGTCCGTAGAACCATGCCGAAGGCAACAGATAGTCGATCACACAGCCTATGGCGATGGCGCTTAGCACGATGGTAGTAATATAGATTGCCGCGCTGCGCTTGCCCAGGGCGCGCGACACCACCGTAATCGAGGCGAAATTGGCAGCGGGGCCAGCCATGAGCAGCACAAAAGCCGCTCCGGGCGTCAGCCCCTTGAGCATCAGCGACAAAGCAATGGGTATCGACCCAGTAGCGCAAACATACATCGGTATGGCTATCGCCACCACTGCCAACATTGCCAAGATGGGATACTGCGCTGCGGCCAAGAAAAGATTCTCTGGCACAAACACCGTGATGATGGCGGCTATCACCAGCCCCACCACGAGCCACCCTCCGATGCTCTGCACCATGTCATAAAATCCATAGCGTAGCGCCTCGACAAAGCGGCGCATAAATGGCTTCTTCTCCCCCTCCTCGGCATGAGGCAGAGCGCAGTCAGCAGCAGGCGCCTCCTCTTGCTCCTGCGCCCCCACCAGACATCCGCCGGCAAGCGAAGTAGCCAATGCTGCCAGAGGCCGCACTACAGCAAATGCCGGGCCAAGCAACGAATATGTTGCCGCAATCGAGTCAACGCCCGTCTGCGGCGTGGCTATCAGAAATGAAGTTGAGGCCGCTCTCGATGCGCCATTGCGCCTCAGAGCCACAGCAGTGGGCAACACCCCGCATGAGCATAGAGGCAACGGAATGCCAAATAGTGCCGCCTTCACCACCGAGCGCCACCCAGTTCCTGACAGGTGCCGGCTCATCATGCGTTGCGGCACGAATGCATGGAGCAGCCCCGCAATAAAAAATCCCAACAAGATGTAAGGGGCCATCTCGCCGAGCATGTATATCAGTGTGTTGAGTAATTCTTTCATTTGGAAGTAATAAGTAATGAGTAATGAGTAATACGCCTCCTACATACGTTGAACGCATGCGCGTTTTTTACTATGCAAAGTTACTACTTAAATGGCATTCGAGCGTTGCACCTTTCCGCCTTAGATTTGCACAATTCACCCCCAACCCACTTTTTGGTTTTGTAATCCTCAACAAATTTTGTACTTTTGCAAAGGGATGGAGAAAACGTAAGCACATAAGCTTTACGCAAGCACCTACCAATTTTTACTCATTACTTATTCCTTATTACTTATTCCTTATTACTTATTACTTATTTATGCGGTTGAATATCAGAAATATGGTGTGTGAGAGGTGCGTGATGGCGGTGAGGCAGATTCTCACTGAGATGGGCGAACCGCAGGCTGAGATTGCGCTCGGTTGGGCCAAGATACCCACCGAGCCATCGCGGCAATGGCTTGACGATTTTGACAAGCGCCTGCGTCAGATTGGCTTTGAATTGATTGAGGACCCAGAGGCGGCACTGGTCGAGCAGATAAAGATAGCGGTGCAAGAGCATGCCCGCAAGGACGGAGGCTGCAACCTCAATCTCTCGGCATGCCTCGAAGACCATCTGCATCAAGACTATCGGCGCTTGAGCCGCATATTCTCGGCTCGCGAGGGACGCACCATCGAAAACTACATGGTGGCGCAGCGCATCGAGCGCGTCAAGGAGCTGATCAGCGAGGGAGTGCACACCATGACCGAGATAGCCTATCGCACCGGCTTCTCGTCGGTGGCCCACATGTCGCGCCTGTTCAAGCAGTCGACCGGAATGACCCCCACCCAATACCTCGACGTTCTCGACCGCTCCCCCATCGACAAAATCTAAAACTGGTACAGGGGACTGTCCCCTGAAACTGGTACAGGGGACAGTCCCCTGTACCAGTTTAAAAGTCATCGGGTTGGTCTTTTTCGCGGAGAAAGACTTCGTCGGGATTGATTTCGATTACACGGCGCTTGCTGTTGTAAATTCTCATCTTCTCAACAGCCCTGTACCAGAATGAGCCAGCCAGCGCTACGGCCATGCATCCCCAGAATATCAGTGTAGTGTATTCCATAGTAGTGTGTTTTTTGTTTCATTATACAAACGCTCGGGAGCCCGGCTTTGTTAGGAAAAACAGAGATTCATGACACGAAAAAAGGCCATCGGTAGGATTTTTAAAGAAATTAGTAACATTATTTTGTTAAAAAATTTTAGGTTTTGATAAAAAAGCAGTAATTTTGCACTCACTAATCGGTGCTCACCATCTCCACGGAGATGAGAGTTAAAAGGGAATCAGGTGCAATGCCTGAGCAGACCCGCTACTGTAAGTGTCATAACTTGCCTGAGATTCAAGCCATTGGGTGCTGAGCCACAACAAGAGAAGCTCTCGCCTGAGAAGGCATCAGTGACAAGGACACGAGCCAGGATACCTGCCATTAGCGACATGTTATTCAATAATCTCGCGGATTAGATTTTTTGAAATGAACCCATCATCAGACTGCGGCCTCTGCCGCTTGCATCACTTGTCCTCCTTTGAGGTATGGCCATTGAGCCCTCGGCTCGATGTAAGTGTTTGTACCCCTATTTGCGAATTCTACGTTAAAAAAGACGACGACCCCAAGGGCCGCATAGTCCTCGCCATCCCCATCGGTGCCAATATCGGAGGCATGGCCACCCCTATCGGCACCCCTCCCAACATCATCGCCCTTGGCTATCTCAACAAAACTCAGGCGAGGTGATTCCCAAAATCACGGGCCGAATATCAGCGAATGCCAAAAATAAAGTATATGAGAATTTGTCTTTTCTGCAAAATAGGGTTGGGCATGGTTCAATCGTGAGAGGAGACCTGCCCGCTCCCGCCCTATTTCTGCTCGATGCCCTGCGCAACGAATGGATCGAGCCTCCGGAATACAAGAGCGACCATGACATGCTGGCCTTCACCACCGAGGACCAATGGCACAAGATTGACCAACTATTTTCTCTTCTCAAAAAAAATCATTAAATTTGCCAACGAGATTAAGTAACCGGTCAATTTTAAATTAAACTCATGATTCAGAACCGCAGATTTACACAGATTTCCACAGATTCAACCATGGGAATCTGTGTAAATCTGTGTAAATCTGCGGTTCCTAAGCTAGGGATCACTTTAAGGTTAAGCTTAAACACGGAGGTCACGGAGAGACACGGAATCCACGGAGATTTTCTCTTTTCCTTCGAGAATACGCTTCCCAATTCGGTCTCGGAGACCGCTGAAGCAGTGCCAAAGGTCACGGAGTGTGGATACGGTGTGGGCATCATCCTTTTGATTCCGGGGCCGGCGAGGGCACCTGGCCCTCCTCCGCTGCGTATCCTCGCTCCGTGTCCTCTGCTGCGGCTCCGCCGCCTCCATGACCGATTCCAGAGCGCAAGAGACAGAGAATGAGAAAATCTCCGTGGCCTCCGTGGCTCTCCGTGACCTCCATGTTTTACTTAACTTCAAATTGAGCAGTTGCTTAGCCTCAATCAAACTAAAAATTTATCATATCGACTGATGAAAAACAAAATATTGTTTTGTCTTCTCTCTCTCTTGTCTTGGAGGCGCGGCGCAGGAGGTGGGCGACTTTAAGTTTAAGTTCTACGGCCGCGTGCGCGCCGATGTGTTCTACAACACCCGAGCCAACAACGAGACGGTTGATGGCCTATTCTATTCCTACCCCAAGGATCATGACTATGACCCCGACGGCAAGGACCTAAATGCTACGCCCCAGGGCAGCATGTACATGCTCTATACGCGTCTCGGCGTAGACATAGCCGGACCAAAAGTAGGCGATGCCGTAGCCACCGCCAAGATTGAGATTGACTTTCGCGGCTCTGGCACCTCCTACTCGGTGCCTCGCATCCGCCATGCTTATGTCAACCTGGATTGGGGCAAGAATGCCATGCTGATTGGTCAGACCTGGCACCCGCTGTTTGGCGAGGTGTCGCCCTCGATGCTCAATCTCAGCACCGGCGCGCCGTTCCAGCCCTTCAACCGCTCGCCTCAGCTCCGCTATCGCTACACATCAGGCGGCGGATTCATGGGCACACTCGCGACCATCTGGCAGATGCAATACACCAGCCAAGGCCCTGATGGCAAGAGCCACAATTATCTGAAAAATAGCTGTATCCCCGAGATTTACGCCAGCGTCGATTACAAAAAGGGTCGCTGGATTGCCGGCGTAGGCGGCGAGTTGCTCTCACTCAAGCCGCGCCAGTCAGCCACTGTCGATGGCGTCACCTATAAGGTAAACGAGAGGGTCACCTCAGTTTCGGTCGAGGCCCATGTCAAATACAAGACCCCCGACTGGTTTATCTCGGGCAAGACCCTCCTCGCCAACAACCTGACCCACTGCTCGATGCTTGGCGGTTACGGCGTAATCGAGACCAACAGCCACAATGGCGAGATGAAGTACACCCCCTTTCGCCACTCGATGACTTGGCTCAACTTTGTCTACGGCAAGAAATGGCAACCGGGCTTCTTCATCGGCTATTTCAAGAATCTGGGTACGGGCAAGGCCATCACCGGCCCCACCTACGGCACCGGCCTCGATGTCGACCAGCTGCTCAGCACCAATTGGCAAATCAGCTACAACCTGCCCAACTGGAAGCTCGGCTTTGAATTTGAGCCCTCAACTGCCTGGTATGGCACTCTCAACCTCAAGGACGGCCACGTGCGCGACACCCACTCAGTCACCAACTACCGCTTCCTCGCCGTAGCAATGTACATCTTCTAACCAGTATTACTCGAAATCCGAACGGATATTCCAATAAAACGCCCCCGATGCCAACCATAGCATCGGGGGCTGCTTCATAAGGAATATGAGGTTGAGCTGAGAAAGATTAGAAGCCTGTCCAATTGAGAGCGAGTTCGACCACAAAGACTACGTCAGTGATGTTAATCGTACCGTCGCCATTGACATCGGCTGCGCCTATCACAAAGTCATCCGAAGCATCGCCAATCAAGTACGATGCAAGCACCACCGCATCAGTGATGTTAATCCTCCCATCGCCATTGACATCGCCCAGAGTAGCGCTAGTGAATACTATCTCTTGGGGAGAGGACGGAGTGCCTACAGCAGAATCTTTCACAAAAGCCACCTCGGTCTCGCATCCCGTGACAGCGGTGCCCTTTTCATTGTCATAGAGCTTGAAGGTGATAGTCTCGTCTGAGGTCACCGATGAATACACGCGCAGATACAGCGGTGGATTGTCGACACCCGAGATAGAGAGCGGCTCAGCGATACCTCGGCACTCGTCGCCCACAAATGCGCCCAGCGTATATCGGTCCTGATCGATTGGAGAGTCGTCGAGGGTGACAGTGGCATAGATGGTCATGTCGTAGGGGAATTGGTGGTAGTCAAAGCTCCACTGCGCCGCCAAACGTGGCGCAGTGAGCATTGACATCACGATCATCCCTACTGCAGCCAGTAGATATTTAAGATGATGTTTCATTTGGAGTTCTATTTGATTGAAATCTTATAGTAAGAGTATTGGCTTCCGCTGCGGAGCTCCACCACATATACTCCTGCTGGTAGCCCAGCCAAGGAGATTGGAGCAGAGGTAACGCGCGATACGCCCATCACCCTTGCGCCCTTCATATCGATAAGGCACAAGCCCGAGAGAGCCTCAAGGTCACCCTTGACGCGCAGCTGGCGGTCAACAGCACTTACGCTGTAGCGGCCATTAGCAGCAATATCCGAGATGCCCTGGACTGCGCCCTCAATCGACAAGCGATAAGGCTCAAGCACACTGCCCACGGTGGTCTCAGCCATGGTCATGGTCTCGTCGGTACTGTAGGTCTGCTCATCAGCATCCATCAAGCGGAATGTAATGGCGTCGCCTGAGTTACCGTGAATCGACATCATCAGCATGCCATTGACATATTGACCCACGCCACGGCACTCAGAGCCGCAGAATGCTCCCACTTCATAAGTGCCAGCCTCAATCTCCATATCGTCGGCATCGACTAGCACAGCCACAAGGTTCATCACCTCGGGATAGCGGCGTGAATCCACAGCCCACGGAGCCCGAGCAGCAACGCCTGAGTAAGCGCGAGCGGCAGCGTAGCTTACAATGTTGGTGTTGTAGATGACCTTATTGTCGGCCATAGCGCGATAGATGTATCCTTCGCCCGGGGTGAGGGTCTCGAGAGTACCCACCCAGTCGGTACCGTCAAATTGAGCGAAGCCGCCAGTGAGCGAGGTAATCACATCTTCTGTGGTAGGCTCGGTAGTTGATAGGGCCTCAGCCACAGTCATAGTCTGGCTTTGCGGATATCCAATCCAGTTCCAACCAGCCTTGACAGCAATCGGAGTGGCTGGATTCCAAGCATCATCGGATAGGCGCTCACGCGAAGCGTCGGCCGAAGACTCTACCTTGTACATCTTGTCGGCAGTCAGTTGGGTGAGGGTGCCTACCAATCCGTACTTTTCATCGCGTACTACCTCGGCGTTTTGGCTGAGAATGCGCTCAACCACATCGTCACCAGCGAGTGCCGAAGGCTCAATGCCATTATAGAGGTTGTGAGAAATCCAGCTCCAACCCTCGGCAAGCGAGAAGTCTATGTCGGCCTTGCGAATTGTGTAAGCAAACACAGCAGCCTCCGATTCCTCATTATTGGCAGTCACAGTGATAGCGTGGATTTCGATGTCGTCTGTCACAGAGATAGGATTGGTGTACTTCAGACGCGAATCTTCGTCACACGGGCAAGAGCCATCGAGAGTGTAATAGATGGTAGCATCTTCGACGCTTGTCGAGAGCGTAATCGCTGTGCCGCGGTAAACTTGAGTGCCGCTTGCACGCGAAGCCACAGGAGCAGTCACTTCGTAAAGTTCAGTCACCACATTTATAGTGGACGAGCCGGTCACTTTGGTACCGTCGACAGAGAGGGATAGGTTGGTAGTACCAGGCAGAATGCCACTGATATTCACCACAGCCTGACCATTCTCATCGAGTACATACTCCTCAGCATCTATGCTTGCAATCATCGACGAGGCGGAAACTACGCGCAGAGTGCGACCCACAGCGGCATCATACGGGCTGACGCTGATAGTCACCTCGCGGCTGCCGCCATACAATACTTGCAGCAGGTCATCCTCGGCCTCGATATCGGTGATTTCCTTCTCGATGTCGAGTTCTTGCGAGAATGTCTCGGTCATAGGTATGCCAGCGTATGATTTGACATCGCGGCTTACAAAGATCTTAATCACGCCCGAGGTAGCGGTCAGCGATTCGTCGGGTACGAAACGGAAGCGTGTAGCATATTGCAGAGCGCTTTCGCTCCCATCCACTGTAGATGTAGCATCGACCATCTCCACGGTGCCACTCTTCTTCACGCCGTCGGCGGTAAGATAAATGTTGCCCTCCATAGTGGTGGGATCCATGTACTTGTCGAAGGTAATTTCAACGGCTTGCTCATAAGCGTGCACATCGCTTACCTCAGGTTGGCTCTTTTGAGTGATAGCGATATTGACCTCAAGTTGCGGTGGAGGCACTGGCAGCCATTCGCTATATGTAGTCTCATAGCCATCTTTCTCAAACTTCACGCGCCAGAGACCTTGGGGTACATCCCATTGGTATACACCATTGGCATCAGTGAATAGAGGATTCTTCTGAGCGTACTCTTCAGCATCCCACATAACCTCATTTACTTGCTTATCGCCATACATATCCTCAGTCTCTTCCTTATAGTAGATAGTGGCTTGCACACCTTCGACCCTATTGCTCGGCACTGCCTCATATACATAGCCAGCGGGGTCGTGGTTGATAGTCAAACCGGAACATGGAGGATCCTTGGGCGCATATCCTCCATAATAAGGAGAGTTTGGGTTGGCTCCTTGATAGCCGTAGGTCCCTGGATATCCAAATAGGAACGGGTCCTCAGGGCAACTCCTTGACTTTCTGGCAGCACGAGTAATTTCAGCAATATGTTCTCTATTGGTTCTGGTGAAACTACTTTCCCAACGATTTACGACTGCGCCTAACCCAGCTGAGAACACACTCAGTAACAAAGAAGTACCTCCGGTCTCAGGGGCTAATGTTACACCTGCAATACCAGCGGCCGTTGCAGTCACGTCTCCAACAGTTTTGCCTCCATCACGCCAAGCAACCCAGTGTTGATAATCACGAGCTTTTTGAAGGATTTGCTCAATGTCATCTCCTTGGCACTGGCTTTCAATGCTATTAATAATATATCTCCATTCGTCATTGCGGCCAAGCCCCACCAAAGCATCTCCGCCAATAGTCCAACCACCGACCAAGGCAGACGCTCCAGAAATAATGTTCCCTACCAGTCTTGCATTTGCTATACCCTAGGTATTTTTACTGAGTTGATTTTGCAGAGCTTGTATCTCTTGCTGGACAGCAGGGGCATTATTTCCAAGTAAAGCTTTAAGCTGTTCTGAGTTTGCATTGAAAAGGGCTTTTTGTCGCGCCAACGCCATAGCATCAGCCCAAGCAAGCTCCTGAATGATTCCTGGGATACTAGTGCCCCATTCTACAATCAGATTCTGTTGCGCCTCTTGTGCAGCCAAAAAGTAAGCAGTCATGGCATCATAGGATGAGGTATCCAAAGTAGGCAACGAACCCACATTCCCATTCCATTGGTCGCCATTGGAATTAGTGACTGATATGCTGCCATCCCCAGAATAAGAGTCAACCCAAGAATCGAAATCAAAGTCGCTACTGGGTATGTATCCTGCGTTTATATCACCATTGCTATATATGCTGGTGGAAATGTCAGAATTAGGCACTGAGTAAGACTGGTTATAGGGATTAGACAAATCCTCAAGGAATTTATCTAATTCCTCGTCTTTATCCTCTGGACGAGAGCCATATAGGATGACCTCTCCGCCGGTATAACCTGGATCTTTGAGTTTGTCAAGATTTGGTGGATCTGGTAGGTCATAAACCGGGCCATCATCAAATGGGGGTTCATAATACGGGGGTTCATCTATGTATTCCAATATTTTTTTTGAAATAGATATTTATGGTTTCCTCATCAGGATTATCTTTGGAAGCCTCCTCCCCAACCTTGGTTAGCAAATCCTCCACTTCTGCTGCGATTTCTTGTTCTTCAGCAAATATCTCCTCGTACTCTAATCTCAGCAAATCAGCCTCAGCTGACTCGTAAGAATAGTCACCTTTTGCAATGTAATTAACACTTACGTTGACGGGGCAATTGTAGGAATTAAAGGTAGCATTGGCAAACCAGAGGTCTTTGTTAGCATCGTAATCGCAATCGATTGTTTTTACCGAACCATCCTCACCGAAGATATTCAAGTAGACCTCTTGAATTACCTCAGGCGAATTATTAGAGAAATCAATCGTAAACAAAGCACTCGATGGAGTATAGTACCAGGAAGCACTTACTGTTGTCGATTCGAAATCAAACACGATGGAAGTGCCACTACTAGTTGTCATAGTGACAGTTTTGACAGATGGGTAATCCTTAATGTAAGTAACTTCTTCTGTGGCTGAGCGCAAAGAATATCCATTTGTAGTTAAAATCTGAGCATAGACATCATATTCTGACATATTATATGCATCCAACAGATTGCACTCAGCATTCCACTGTCCGCTGGCCAAAGCCTTAGTCTCACCAATCAGCTGATCATCTGCATAGATTTTCACTTGAGATTTTGTGGGAGCATAACCGCTGGCAGTGAATTCTGTCTTTGTGACAATATCTGGCACGACAAAATCCAAATCCTTAGCTGTCACATTTACCGTACCGAAAGGCTGGGTTACCTGTTGGGTGCCGTAATAGAAGCGGACTGAAGCAGTAGGATTCAACAAACCACCTTCTGAAGGAGTGACCACGAAGCGAATTTGGTCAGTATAACCGCTAGAACCAATATTGACTACAATGCGTCCATCAGCCTCTTCGCTATAAGGATAAAGCTCTGCGCCCTTCATTAAAGAATTGGCTACAAGGATGCAATTTTCTGGCAAGTCAAACACCATTTCGATATTGGTTACCCCATCCTTATAGGCGCTCTTGAAATCCATTCTTGAGCTCAAGGTAACATAATTACCTGTAGTAACCACTGTCTTGTTGGCAGTAAAGGTTGAAGTAGTGGTAGTGAAGCGGAATTGATTGTCGTTGAGCAATGGCACTAGGTCATTGCTGATTACAGAAATCACGCCATCCTTTACCGCCACGTCATTGGCGACAAAGTCAGTGCCCAAAGTCAAACCTAAATCTGTGAGCGTAGAGTAGCGCTGCACTGAATTGAGCAGGTCGCTTTGGCCGAGGGTCACCAATTTGTATTGGCCGGCATCAAGGTCAGTAAATGAAATTGAGGCCTCGCTGTAGGAACCGGTCTTGATGAGATTGCCATTGGCATTGTAGAGCATGGCATTGACAGAGGCGTTGTCGGTTGTGTTGAAGGTAGCCTTGATGGCGCCTTTGCCGACAAGGTCGAAGGTGACTTCGGCGCGACCCTCTTCCAAGGTGACGGTCTCCACCACATCGGCAAATGCGCTCTTGGTCGATTGGGCTGTGAGGCGCAGTTGGTCGCTATCGCCGACGTTCTCGTCAAGCACTACTATCAATGGGAATTGCACAGACACATCACTCAGAGCGCGGTCTTGAGTCACATCGTAGACCGTAACAGCTACGTTCTTGCCATCGGAATAGGTGGTCGAGGGCTCTGCGCTCTCTTCCGAGGCCTCAAGCCAAGTGAAGGAGTAGGTGATGCGAGCGCCCACGATTGAGCGGAGAGCCACGGTGCCTGCGGCATAATCGGTAGCGACAGCGTCAAACTCTGCTATTTCCTGAGTGGAGTTGACACACTCGGTAGCGGCATAGGTAATCACTGTGGGAGCATCAAGCACAGTGGCCGACCATTGACCCTTGCGGTCGGTGGTGGCAGTGGTGGTCTTTGAGTATTTTCCGCCGAGAGTCTGGGTGATGGTGACGGTAGCGCCTTGCAATCCCACACCATCCTCGTCTGCTACTGCGCCTGAGATGGCAATCGAGCGGAGGGGCGACAATGCCAGATTGACTGCGGTATTGTCATCATCCACAATGATTGTGGTCTCGTCGGGAGCATAGTAGGCCATGGCCAGAGTCTGTGGCAAGGTCACCTTGCACACGAGCGATTGCTCGTCGGGGATTTCGCTAATTGAAGCGGCCTGCTTCAGATAAGTCTGCGACTGGTCGGCAAGCAGGTTGTACCACTCTACGGTACATTGGTTGGTCACGTCTGTACCATCGGGCAGCACAACGGCTGCAGTCACAGTGTGGAGGCCCTTGAGCGAGTCAAACACGATTTCGATATCCTCATTGCCAATCAGGATTTCCTCAGTTTCGCCGAGCTTCAGGCCCGAGGAGGTTAGCAGATAAGCGATGTATCGATTATCTTCGGGGAGGCCAGTGAAGGTATAATTCATGCGGTCGGTCACCACATAGCGCTGGCGCGAACCAGTGTGGACATTCACAAGCTCGAGATAGCAATTCTTGTATCGTCCATCTCCGGCCACCGAAGGCAGGCTTATTTGCACAGCATGGAGCTCCTCGGTGAGGGCCATAATGGTGAACTTGTTCCAATACTCTGCCTCTTGATAGAGAGAGATAGCCTCGGCTGGCACATGCAGCACGCATGCCTTATCCTCATCATAGAGATAGCCATCGCCAGTGTAGAAAGTGTTTTGCGTCACTGTGGGTGGCACTGAGCCGTAAAGACTGAGCTGCTGCAGATTCTCGCATCCATAGAATGCGTAGTTGCTAAGGGTAGAGATGCAGCTTGGCAAGAGTATCTCGCTGGCATAGCAGTATTGGAATTGATAAGTGGTGGTAGTGGCTATGCTGTCGACGCGGCTGAGGTCAAGCTTTACCAGCGAGCTAAAGCTGCTGCCAAATTGCCTCAAGTCGGTAGTCGTGGCATTGCCCTTTACGATAATGCTCAGCACATCAGAGTAGCTGCTGCCGCTCAATTTCGACGACATGGCCGAAGACAGAGAGCCAGCTGTAAAGTCATCGATGATGAGCTGACCAGTGGTCGAATTCCAATAGTTGGCTCCAGGGTTGCCAGGATTGGAAGGATTGTAGTTGAAATCAGCGTAGAATACGAAATTCAGAGGGTCATCTCCCATTGTACCTCTGACGCGAACATAGCTTGAATACTCAGTCAGGGTAAAGTTCTCATCATTCTCAACTCCATTCACTGAAAATCCAGTGTAGTGATAGTAATCGTTGAGATAGGCGTAGATGGTAAATGATGAGCCTGCGGCCACCGATGATGAGTAGCTAAAGCTATAAGCTCCAGCTGGCTCAGACACCACCGTGATGGGGTGAGAGAGCACTGGCTCAGATGGGTTGGCAGGGCTGGTGGGATCATACTCATAGTGAGCCACCAGGGCTACTTCCTCAGCGGGCATTGTAAAGGAGTAGGAATAGCTGGTGCTGACAGTGTCGGTGCCTTGAGTCCAACATTTGAATACAAAGCCAGAGTTGCTATAGGCATATAATCTAAGCGAAGTACCTTCGCTGTAGCGATTGCCGCTGTTGTAATTGAAATATCCGGCATTTACGGGATCGACCTCCAAATACAGCGGATATGTGGCGCTTGGTTGCGAGGGATTGCCCGGGCTGGTGGGGTCGTAATCCTCCCCGATACCATGGGTATCGGGGGAGGCCAACATCCACGCACAGGGCAATGCCAGGACCGTCACGAGGACTGCCCACGGCAGCAAGCGCCAGTGTCTATGTTGTTGTTTCATATCAGTCAGATTTGAGTTCGCTTTTTTACTTAATGAAAGCCTTAACTGTTGAGCGACCTGAGGTAATCAAGTATACGCCCAATTGAGCGGGTTTGAACTCATTGAGGGCTCCGCGATATACCACCACGCCCGACAGGTTGGTAACCACCACATTCTGGTCTGAATCGCTGCTGAGGCTGTTGATACCCTGGGTGCCGCGGCTGAATGTCACGCTGAAGCGAGCGGCATCGTCGCCATTTGAGGCAGCAAAGGTATAATCTTCGGCAGTGAGCTCAACGGTCTTGCCAGCGGCATTGTCGGTGAGCCATACCTGCCAATCGCTGTCGTAACGACCAGTGAGCGAGAGAGTGAACACGCCATCTTGTGCAGTGCGCAGACCCAGAGTAGCTACGCCTTCATCGAGCGG
This sequence comes from Bacteroidales bacterium, assembly GCA_020860445.1. Lineage (GTDB taxonomy): Bacteria > Bacteroidota > Bacteroidia > Bacteroidales > Muribaculaceae > CAG-873. The sequence goes on from JAJBUH010000052.1 coordinate 13,500, forward strand.
ACGCTCGCAAATCTCATAGTTGGCATCACCAACTACATAAATCAGGTTAGCGCTTTCGGCTCCCTGGAAGAACTTCTCAGCGTCGCGACCTACCTCGTAAGCTATGTCGGCATCCTCGTTGATGACGATACGAGCGCGGTCATTGTCAAGCTCGGAAGAACCAGCGAGGTTGAAGTTGAAGACGTTGCGCGAAAGATTAGTTGCAGCTATTCTGGCTCCTGGAGTACCTGAGTAATTGTAGGCCTCGGTGTAGTGCATCCGGCCATCTTTTGAGAAGATGATTTGGTCGTTGTCGAGCGGGCATTGGATAAAGAATGATTCGAAGGGCTGGAGCACCACATCGTCATCGATGGGCGAATAAGCCGAATAAGAGCTGCCGCGCCACAGGGTGATAGGCGTTGAGAATTCTTCGCCGCTGCCGTTGGTGGTGCAATGCATATCGAAGTAAGCGGGATAGGGATTGCCTACAAGATTCCAAGAGCGATTTTGAGCGAACTCAGCCTCGTACTGGTCGAGGGTCATGATATAGTCGGTAGAGCGGAAGATATTATTCTTGTCGGTTGCCTCTGCGCTGGTTGAGAATTGGATGCCAAAATAATTGTAATCCAACAATCCGTGTACAATGTAACCTTGTCCAGCGGTCATTGTTTCATCTGCGGCGAGAGTAACCCAAGTGGCATCAGTATCGCCATCAGCGCGAGCCTGGCTGTCGTATTTGCGGATAGTCCAGTAAGCTCCATCGCTTACAAGCAGGTCGCTCACCTTGCAATCAAATGGCAAGCTGATGAAATGCCAATAGCTTGGATAGAACCACATAGTCACATCTACGCCGTTGGCACGCATGTACTCTGAGTTGTTGATAAGGGTGGTATGATAGTCGCCGGAAGAACGATAATAGTTCAACTGATTCATCATCGATACATTGCCAGCTGAGAAGGCCCCATCGCCATTAATGGTGAGTTGTCCAATATAGGAAGCGGAGGTGGAAGTCCAGGTTATTTCGATTTCGGGATTCTTAGACAAAACATCGGCATCATCTGCGCTAATTTCAAATGTCACAGGCTTGGTAATCTTGATGTAGTCAATTGGATCCTCAAGGTCGTAGAAGAAAATGAAATTGCTCCAATATGATGCAGCTCGATAGTCGGCCCTTGCAAATGGAGGTACATAAAGATTGGTATAGCTGAAATCAGAAACCAAGTTGCCATTCAATGTAGGTGGCTGAGCACTGTAGCATTTCACAGTTTTAAGGTTGCTGCAATTACTGAATGCAGAATTTCCAATTGTAGTAACCTTTGAGGGTAGGGACACTTCCTCTATAGGAGTACTATAGAAGGCTTGAGAACCCAAAGTAACTAATGATGAAGGTAAGGTTATATTCTTAAGGCTTGTGCAATTACGGAATGCGTCGTTTCCTATTTCTGTTACTTCCGAAGGAATAGAAACATCTGTCAGAGACTGACAATAATAGCAAATACGATAGGGAAGCACAGTAATGGTGGTGGGGAACGAAATAGAGGTAATTGGCGTCCATCCAAAAGCATTGCTCCCCAAGGAAGTTAAGCTTTCAGGAAGTTGAATTTCATCTGTGAGTTGGGTACTATAGAATGCGCTGGTTCCTATGCTTTCTATTTCTGAAAAATCAAATTCAGAAATTCGGGTACCTTGGAAAGCATAATCTCCTACCGATTTAATAGGTGAAGAATTGAGCACTTCGAATTTTTCGCTATAGTAGAAGGCTTCATAGGGAAGCTCAGTGATGTTGTCAGGCAAAGTTACTTCCTTAAGGTAGGACATGCCCGACATGAAATAACTTGGAAGAGCGTCAAATTCTGCCTTAGACAAGTCAATCTTTTTGAGGTTGGAAAGGCTCTTCATATTTGAGAAGTCGGTGCTGTTAAGAGGACCGGAGGCTCTCACGCATTTAGGAGTAGCCCAGTTGCGATCACACTGCGTAAGCAGATTCTGAGCGAAATCACCCTCGGCCTCCACCTCTACATCATACCAATAATCTACCTCGTTGTATCCCCAAAGTTCCAAATCAGAGAGAGTGTATTGAGAATCCGTATCTTCTAAATAGAAACTGATAAAATAGTCTGAATAGGAATATGAAGATAAATTAAACTCCACATCATATTCCAAGGATGAAGAATCAGAATACCAATCGGCCCAATTAAATGAATAAGAATCGCCAGTATAGCCAGTTAGGCCATAGAGAATCCAATGGTATTGATTTTCTTTTGGAGTAAGAGTGTAGGAGACATTATATATGTCATCTGTCCAATTACATGCAGGTGCTTTGATAAATACATAGCCACCATTATCTGAAGTGGTGGACATTATGATGTCATTACCAGAAACTTCTACAGTTGCTCCATCTGTTACCATAAACTCTGCAGTCTCAATATTGAAATATTGAGTGCCTTCGTAGTTGGGATCGGAAGCGTATTCCGAAACCTTAGCAGGAGCTTTTTGGGAGCCTTTTTTCGGGAGGCGTAGGCAGAGTGATGCCTTTAAGTTGCTGTTGCGTGAAGGCAGCGGCCGATACGGCCACCACGGCGGCAACTAAGAATAGAAAAAACTTTTTCATGTCGTTAAGGAAATATTTGGTTTTTGGTTTTTAGTTGTTGGAGATATTGTCATCTTGATTTCAGCAATTGAGGTTGACAACAATATCTTGTCTGAAAAATCAGAAACTGCAGATTTACACTGAATTTCACAGATTCCTTAGAGGGTGCCTCTAAGGGACGACGATTTCCATAACTAAATCTGGGAAACCTGTGTAAATCTGCAGTTTGATTCTTATTTAGGAATCAGGGTTAGCGTACGTAGAGTTTTAGCTGTGCTGCGCCGATGCGCACGATGTAGATCGAGCGCGAAGGTACGGCAACACGGTTGTCGGTGCCTCGATATACGAGCATGCCAGCCGGTGTGAACACCTCTACTATCTGGCCTTCAGCACCAGAAATAACGATTTGTCCGTCGCGAGCCGATACATTGGCTTCGCCAAGCGAGATAGCTCCGAGACCCAACATAGGTTCGATAGTAATATTGATATAGGCCGGAGCAGCAGCGGCATACTGGTCATTGCCAACCTGTGACACTTCGATTACAGCCGAGCCCTCAGCCACGGCTGTGAGAATATTTCCATTGAGAGATACATAATCGGCTCCCTCGATGATGGCGAAGCTCACGGGCAGACCGCTTGTGGCTGAAGCCTCAAGCTCAACCTGATTGCCAGCAGTCAGAGTGATTGCGGTAGTGGTCAGAGTGATTTCTTGAGCGCACTTTACCATGGTGAAAGTGAGTTCAACGGGCTCAGCAGCGTAGTAATATTCATTACCAGCTTGAATAGCGCGTACGGTCACATCGCCAGCTTGATTGCTATAGAGCACATTGTCGATGATTTCAGCGAGCTCAAGACCTTCGATGATCTCATACTCCACATCGAGAGCACTCGATGCCACGGCGGTAAGCTCAACTTGACTTCCGATTTCTACAGTGGTCTGTGTTTGCTCCCAAGTGATAGATTGAGCTTTCTTATCAACATTGAATGTAACTGTCAACGCCTCGGCAGCCTCATACTCGGCATTGCCCTCTTGGCTTACGACCACGGTAACGATACCAGGATAGGTAAAGAGGATTTGGTCAGCCTCGAGTTGTGCGCAGTCTTCGCCCTGTGTAATGGCATAGGTGAGCTCAAGACCGCTGGTAGAAACAGCGTCAAGAGCCACTGCGTCGCCAACCACCACATCGGTGGTCACAGTCCAAGTGATGGCCTGGGTGAGTTGGAGTACCTCGATTTTGAGTACTGCGCTTTCAGCGGCCTCCACTGTATCGCTGCCTGATGACATAGCCTGCACTGAAACAGTGCCAGCGGCTGTGGCGGTGAGGATGTTGCCATCGATTGTAGCACATTCTTCACCAGCTACGATTGTATATGTTACTTCAAGATTCTTATCGGATACAGCAACAAGCTCTAAGCTCTCGCCAATGCGGAGCGAGGATTCTGGTGTTTCCCAAACGATTACCTGTTCTTGCTTTACCACGGTGAAGGTAACACACACAGGCTCAGCAGCGAAAAATGCATCATCTCCAGCTTGTGAAGCCTCAACTATGATGGTACCAGGAAGATTGAAGTATATTATGCCTTCTTCAATCGAAGCCAAGTCTTCGCCCTCGGTGATGGCATAGGCAACCTCAAGGTCAGAGGAAGCTGTAGCTGTGAGCGTAAGTTGATCGCCAGCAATCATATCGGTATTTTCGGGTTCCCAAGTGATTGTCTGGTAGCTCTTAACTACCACTACGCAAGGCTCTGATGTAAGCCAAGTTTCGGGGTCGGCATATACCAGGGTCTTGGCTGTGATTTCAGCCTTGCCCTGAGCCACTCCGGTGACAACGCCTTGGGCATCAACTGTGGCTACGGCCTCATCGCTACTCTCCCACACTACCTCCTGGTCAGCTACCTCTTCAGGCAGAATTGTTGCAAGGAGCGTAATAGCGTCAGAGACACCAAGAACGATTTCCTCACTGTCCAGTGTGATGCTTTCAGCCACAGGCTCTACGGTAATCACGATATCAGCGTAAACCTCAGGAACTGCTACGGTAGCGCAACGCACTATAGCCTCGCCGGCAGCAAGGGCTGTAACCAAGCCAGCTTCACTAACCGATACATAATCTGTGCCGTCAACCACTGACCAGGCCACTGAGGGATCGGTAGCGTCAGCGGGTTCTACTACGGCATCAAGCTGCAGGGTCAGTCCCTTGAAGATGGTAGCTGCAGCGCCTTGGCTGATGGTAACAGCGCTGGGAAGTATCGGGGCAACCTCGACCGAGCACTCGGCAGTCAGAGCCTCGCCACTATATTCATTGGTTGCGGTGAAGGTAATAATCACCGGCTCGGTGGTGGGAGCGATAGCTTTGATATTGCCATCCTCATCGATAGCTATACAATCGGTCTCTGGGATTTCCCATTTCACTGTGGTGCCAAACACTGAGTTGGCGGGGTCGAGAGTGTATGTCGGGAATGTTGCAGTCTCACCAACGGTGAGTGAGATGCTGGTAGGATCGAGGAGAATAGAGGTAGCGGGATTATAGACGGTCAGGGAGGCGGTAGTATCTTCGGGAACAATACTTAGCTTATTCTCTGTAAACACGATATTGTTGATTTCAATATCGAAATTGCCCACGTCTTCGCCTGTTGATGCCAACTTGATCTTCACCATACGATTGGTGGTCTCGTTAAACACATCGAGGTCAGGGGAGTATGCTGCTACGCGATACACGCCCAATTCATCCAGGTAATTGCTTACCACACTGAATGATAGGTCCTCGATACGCTCTGAATCGAGCGAAATGTTGTACTTGCCATTTGCCTTTTTGGCCACCTCTACGCCCTCAGGAAGAGCGAAGTCGAACTGGAAGGCCTGCAGAGGGTCGGTGTTTTCTATGCACACCACCCAATCGACCTCGGTGCCTTGCTGCATGGCCAGGGGGTCAGCCAGCACACGGTCTTCCGACCATCCAGCTGAAGCCACTTGGCCGCATAGCATGGCCGTTGCGGTCGCAAATGCGAACTTTAGTAATTGTTTTTTCATTTGTAAAAAGGTATTAATAATTTTTGGTATATGGATTCAATAGAATTTTTGCAAAGTAGCAGTGTCAGCATGGTTAGCCAATATCCAGGGGGCTATCCCTCCGCCAGGAGCCAAGCTAATAACGAGTAGAGCCTCAGCCCTCCCCCAAGGGGAAGGCTGAGGCTCTGCACTATATGCCGAAGTCGGTGATTTCTCTCTCTATGGTACACAATGGGCAGGACATAGCTCGGCTATGCTCAGGATTGCTGTTTGCCCATTCTGAACCTAAGTTATGGGGGGGGGTAAAATATTGATAATCAACATGTTACTTATTTTATCCGAAAGCAAAAACTTTTCAAGGAGTTATAACTTGTCGCAAATATAGTGATAATTTCTCATATATTAACTTTTTTTGTCAAAAAAAATTCAAAATTCATCGAAAATTCCCTTGGAACCGTGGACTGTCTCCGGTTCCAGAGGACTCACCACCACTGAAGTGGTGGCTCCGGCCTAACGGCGGTGGAGGCGGGGGAATAGGTGCCGGAAGCGGGTGAGGGGGCGAGTGATGTTGCCGCCGCCGATGATGACGGTCACGGCTGCGAGGATGAGGAAGATTCCAAAGACCTGGCGCAAGGTGAGCACGTCGCCAAACACTGTGATGCCGAAAATCACGGCTACCACCGGCTCCAAGGCCCCGAGGATAGCAGTAGGTGTCGGGCCGATGTATTGAATGGCCGAGGTGGTGCAAGCAAACGACACGATGGTCGGCAGTACCGCCAACGCCAAGATATTTCCCCAAAAATACCAATGCCTCGGGAGAAGTATTTGCCCCTCATGCAGGAGCATGCCGCCGAAAATCAGCGCACCGATAATGAGCACATAAAATGTGACAGTGAGCGTGGGCATCTCCTTAAGCACCGGCCTATTAATGCCCACAATATATATTGCATAAGTCAGCGACGACAGCATCACCAGCATGATGCCCATCACCGACAGCGACACGCCCGACACCGTGCGGTTGAGCAGTGCGATGCCGCACAGCACCACCCCGATGCACCCAATGGTCACGCCGCTGAGGCGCTCTTTGTAGACCATCGTCATAATCAGCGCCACCATCACCGGATAGACAAACAGCAGTGTCGACGCCACCGACGAATCCATGTAATTGTAGGATGTAAACAGTCCTATCGAACTAAGCGCCAGCATCACTCCCATCACAACCAGCATCGGCAGCTTGCGCGGCGCTATCTTGGGCGTGCGCCCTCGCATCGCCATCATCACCCATATCATAGGCACGGCAAACGAATAGCGCAGAAACAAAACCGACGACACGTCCATGCCGTCGGCATACAGCGGAATGGCAAACAGGGGGTTGGTGCCATACGTTGCCGCCGCTATGGCACCCAATATGAATCCTTTGGTCTTATCCGTCATAATCCATTTGCGTTTTTCGGCTGCAAAGTTACTGAAAATCCCAATATATTCTCAAAAAAATAGTAATTTTGCACTGCCAACTATTTATCCCTATCCTAACTAACCATGAATACGACTGCTAAGATTCTACTCGTCATCGCTGCTGCGGCTCTGGCCTTTACTGCCGAGGGGCGCAAGATAAAGCCCATCGAGGGCGCTTATTATGGCACGAACTATACGGTGCCCTTCGCTCACGCCTATCGCGCCTTGGGCGAGTTGGGCGTAGACCGAAAGGAGGCCATCGATAGGGATGTGTATCACATGTCTCGCCTTGGATTCAACGGCTTCAGGTTGCACCTGTGGGATGTGGAGCTGAGCGACAGCGTGGGCAATCTCATCGAGAATGACCACCTCGACCTGCTCGACTATCTGCTGGCCCAACTCGAAAAACGCGGCATCAGCGTAATTCTCACCGCGCAGACAAATTTCGGCAACGGTTACCCGGAGCGCAACACCGACCCCTACGGAGCCTACTCTTATCGCCACGACAAATGCCTCGTGCACTCTGACAGCGATGCCATCGCGGCGCAGGAGAATTACATCGCCCAGCTCGTCAAACACGTCAACCCATACACAGGCCTAAGCTATGCCAAAGACCCTGCCATTATCGCTATGGAAATCAACAATGAGCCATGCCACGGCGATTATGCAAAGCAAGTGACTGAGTACATCAACGCCATGGCCCGGGCCATGCGCAAGGCTGGATGGCAGAAGACAGTGCTATACAATGTATCCCACAATCAGCCAGTGGCCCACGCTTACTACGATGCCGATATCGACGGCACCACCTATCAGTGGTATCCCCTCAATTTGGTGAGCGGCCATACGCGCAAGGGCAATTTCATGCCGTTTGTCGACCAGTATGAGATACCATTTAAAGAGATGCCCAATTATGACAAGTTGTCGAGAGTGGTGTATGAGTTTGACCCCGCCGACAATATACTCTCTTACATTTTCCCTGCGGCAGCTCGCACATTCCGCAAAGAGGGTTTCCAGTGGGCTACGCAATTCGCCTACGACCCTACCGACATGGCTTGGGCCAATACTGAATACCAGACCCACTACCTCAATCTGGCCTACACCCCCTCAAAAGCCATTGGCATGATGGTGGCAGCCGAGGTGATGCGCCAAGTGCCGGAAGGCGCCGACTATGGAAAATTCCCGGCCGATACGGTGTTTGGACCATTTACGCTCAGCCCTAAGCAAGACTTGGCAATCCTTAACGATGGCGTGAGCTTTTATCACACCAATCCTACCACGGTCACACCGGCCTCGATGGAGACGCTACAGTCGGTAGCAGGAGTGGGGAGCAACCCGGTGATCCAATACGATGGCACAGGCGCATACTTCGCCGACCTGGTGGCTCCCGGGGTATGGCGTATCGAGGTGATGCCGGATGTGATGCTCACTGCCGACCCATTTGGCAAGCCCTCGCTGCAGCGCCGTGTGGGAGAGATTTTCTATAATGAGAGGCCAATGTCTGTCAGTCTGCCAGGGGTGGAATCGGGATTCGCCGTACGCTCTATAAGCAATGGCACCAACGGAAAGGCTCAGGGCAATACCTTTACTGTCAGTCCAGGCGTTTATCTCATTGGCGCTGATGCCAATGCACTGATGGCCTACTCTCCCGACCAAACTTACGGCGACGGACATAAGGCTATCGGCGATTATGCCGCACCGGCTGCTTCGCATCCGGCTCTCGCTTATGCCCATGATGCCAATAGGACGCATAGCGCCTCGGCGCCGCTCAAGTTGCAAGTCAAAGCCGCCGGGGAGGTGCCAGTTGATTCGGTGGTGCTGTATCCAGGCACTATTTCATATTGGAGCGCTAAGAACGATCTGCGCCGATTCTCCGACCTTGGTTATGGTGATTTTGAATTGGTAGTCGATGACCCGACGTCGCTGGGGTGGAATCACCCTGCCAAGGTTGACTACAACATTGTGGTTTGGCAAGGCGGGAAGGCTACGACTTATCCGCAAGGCAAGGCTGGCACGCCCCTCGATTGGGACTATGACGAAAAAACCTCGCCGCGCTATTCGACCGAGTTATATTATCCCGGCTCACCGCTGCGCCTGCTCACGCCGAAAGCAGACATGGACGGCAGCGAAATATCTACCATACCCTCCCAGTGGGATGGCACAAGCTATCGCTATGTCAAGGGTGGTCGCCTGGCTGATGACCGCCTTACAGCCTCCATCTATAATCCAGCCCAAGATACCCAGCTGATTGCTCTTAAATATGTTGGCGACCTCATCGAGGGAATCTCCGACATCCCAGCCGATACCGAGGTTTGCATCGAGGTGGCAGATGTTGAGGGCCTATCCTCGCTTGAACTCGCCCTCATCACCAATGATGGCCTAAGTTACAATGCGCAGCTACCGCTGCAAGATGGAGTGACGCGCCTGCGCGTCTCCGACTTCGCCCTCTCCCCCACGCTGCTCTGCCCCGAGCCCTACCCGGTATTCCTCGGCCGCGTCTTCACTCCCGGCCCTGAGGCCCAATCAATTCCCCTCCGCCTCAACGCCCTTGAGAACATCCAGCTCATCGGCCAATCCTCTAAATCCCTCCCCGCCACCTTCTCCATCAAATCCCTCTGGATCGAGTAAACCTACCGCTCTACAATATTTGCTCCCCAAGCTGGGGCACAAATAAAAAAATTGGAACAAGGGACAGTCCCTTGTTCCAGTTTTCAGCGCATGTCGAAGAGGTAAATTGAGGGAGGAGCTGAGGCTTGGAGGACGCGGAGGCGCACTCGGTTGGTGGTGTAGGGCTGCGCCAAGGAGATGGTTTTGCAGTCGCCCATGGGCTCGTCGCCGAGATAGATAGTGGTCCAATCCCCTTTGGAGTCGAGGGCATCGATGGCATAGCGCTGTATGCGATTGATGCGCTCGTTGGAGAATCCGTCGGCTCCCTGCTTGGAATCGCAATATTCAAATATGTTGATTTGGCGGATTGATTTGGCGGAGTCAAAATCGATAGTCAGCGTTGGAGTCGTTTCAGTTGAGGCCCAACGGGTCTGCATGCCGCCATCAACAGCTCGCATCGGCCCGTACTCTTCATAATTGTCTTCCCATACGCTTGTAGCCGATGCTGAGGCAACAGCCAAGGCAGCGGGGGCTTTTGGCAACGGCTCGCCTTGCCGAATGCCCAATCTTTGACCAAGCGAGATAATTGCATCGGCCTCGTGAGGGTAAATCAGCCCTTGGGGAGATGGCGGCACATTGATGAGCAGAGTATTGTCATTAGCGGTGCAGCGATAGAAGAGTTCTGCCAGTTCGTCCTGGCTGCGCACAGGCATCGGCTGAGATTTCTGAAACCAATTCCACGCCTTGCTCAAGCAAATCGTATGCTCAAAAGGCAGATAGTAGGATTTACCATCGTAGAGATATTGCTTTTTATCCTTAGCATGGGCTATTTTGGGATCCCAAAGGCGGAAATCAACTGGGAAATATCGAGTGACGTATTTATCGTCTTCTATCATCTGGTCAGGCAAGATGTAGCAGTAGCCACCTTCATCGCCTTCATGATCGGTGACATTTCCGTTTACACCAATGGCGCACTGCGGCTGCAGCTTTTTTACCAAGGAGTATAATTCAGGCAGACGCCACTGTTCAGCCGGTTTGTCCCAACCGCCGTCAAACCACAGTTCACACACCTCGCCGTAGTTGCTCATCAGTTCGATGAGTTGCCCCTCCATATAGCGGATATAGTCAGAAAAGTCGGAAGATTGATAACTGGGTTCATGCCTATCCCAAAGGGAATAGTAAAGGGCAAATTGGAGGCCGTATTTTCGGCAAGCTTCAGCCACTGCCCCCACCACATCGGTCTTCACTGGCGAAGAGGCCACATCGTAGTCAGTGAGTGCGCTGTCCCAGAGGCAGAATCCATCGTGATGCTTGGCTGTTAGCACCACATAGCGGAACCCAGCGTCGCGAGCCACCCTTATCCACTGGTCGCAATCGAGCTGAGTGGGGTTGTAGGCTGAGGCTGGAGTCGTGCCGTCTGACCATTCAAGTCCGTTGAAGGTGTTGATGCCGAAGTGGATGAACATTCCGTATCCACGGTCGATCAACCGTTGTTGGCACTCGTTGGGCTGCGTGGATGGCTCAATAGCCATGGCCATATCGCCAAGGCAGAAAAGGAGAATGAGGCAAAGATAATATTTCATGGCTGCACTGTTAATTTTTCAGTTACAAAGTTAATGCTTTGCCTCCACTCCCCCTGTCACAATTGCGCCAATTTATAACACGAAATCGCTAAACACATATCGGAGAGGGAGAGACAGCCGTGAAATTCCAACGTATTCATATTATTTGCCCTGCCCAAAGTTGTTTCAGCAAATATTCCACTGGGAAAACCTCTATGCCATTGAGAAGACGAGGTTCGGGATCTAATGAAGCTACTATACACCTCGCCCCAGGATTATCATCCTTAAAGGCTTGCACACCGCTAAGATGGCGAGGCATTACCTCATGGGTGGATTTGACTTCTATCCCTACCTCAGCATCCCCAAGTATAAAGTCTACTTCAAGACCCGAGCTTGTGCGCCAATAGCTCAAGCGAGGTTCGTCTTCGCTTGCTTCCTCTCCTTGATACTTATATGACATATAAGCCATCAATTCTTGCATTACCAGATGCTCTAAGGCGTGACCGAAGTCTTCAGACCCTGGCTCCATGCCAAATCTTTTACGTAAGTAATTGGCTATTCCACAATCAAAATAATAAAAGCGTGGTGATTGTACTATTCTGCGCTTTTGTTTCTTCACAAAAGCAGGAATCATGTATCCTACTAATGTCTCTTGGAGGATAGAAAAGTATTCTTTGATAGTTGGCACCTTCACTCCGCAGTCTTGGGCTATATTAGTATAATTTACCTGCTCTCCGTTGGTAAAAGCTGCCACTTCCAAGAAGCGATTGAAACTGGGCAGGTTTCTTACCAAAGATTCTTGCTTTATTTCTTCGGTAAGATATACCCCCACATATCCCCCTAACCTCAGTTTTGGATTCTTAACCAAATAATGACGGGGGATCATCCCATTATTTACTGCTCTTATAAGGTCGAAATCTGGGATTTCAGCGCTCACGAGAGGGAAAAGACGACATGGCACCGCTCTCCCACCCAAAGTATTGGCGCCACATCTGCGCAATTTGCGTGCACTTGATCCGCTAAGGATAAAACGCATTTTTTTATGTTCTATGAGCCAATGCACTTCATCCAGCAGTTGGGGTACACGCTGGATTTCATCTATGATGACTAATATTCCATCATTTTTCAATTCCAATTCCTCTCGAAGGAGACTGGGACGGCGACTTAATTTTTCAAACACCTCGGTCTTCAACAGATTATAATTAGGAGCATCCGGAAAAGTCTTTTCCAAAAGGGTGGATTTTCCCGACTGACGGGGACCCCACAGAAATATTGAGTCATCTTCAACTATTTCTAAAGAAATCTTTCGTTCATAATATATAGTGTTCATATTCAATAT
>JAJBUH010000128.1 GCA_020860445.1 Bacteroidales bacterium
GCCCCAAGCGGGACCTCCCCAGCCCCAAGCATAACTCGGGCCCCAGCCCCAATTCCAACCCCAACTCCAAGCCGGGCCCCAGGTCCAGCCCCAGCACGGACCCCACCAGGGGTCATAATAGCCGAGGGCCCAATTCCAGGAGTACCAAGGGCTGCCAAAACTCCAGCTCCACGACCAATAAGGGTAATACCAGGGGTCGTTTTGCACATAGATATTGACAGTGGCGGGTTCGGAATAATAGTAATACTGCAACTCCTCATCGCCCGAGCCAGACACAACCTCTGGGTTGTGGAACCGCTCGATGCGGCGAGTGTTGGCGAAATCGTCGGTGCTAACCGAGTCGACAACCACCTCGTCGCTCACCAAGAAACTGCCATGCCGATTGTATTCATCGACATCGCGAGTATTCTGAGTGTCAACTATATAGGTGTCGGCAGCCGGATACTCGACTGTGCCTTCGTAAGTGCCTACCAAACGATAATTGCCCTGGGAATACCGTTGGGCACTGGTCTTCTTGGTTGTCTTTTGAGTCTTTTCCTCCTTTGAGGAATCGTAATAGATATCGTCGTCGTAATAGCCCTGGGCTACTGCGATGACCGGGAGCGCCATGAGCGCTGCAGCTGCGACAAGTGCTTTATGCATACGATTCATATTTTTGGTTTTTAGTGTTGATTCTTGATGATGCTACTTTTGTTACCTATTAGACAACAGAATGGGTATAAAGTTTAACCGCTAAGGCCAATAATTCCCTTAGCGGCTACAAAGTTACGACAATCTCGTAAATCTTAAAAGAATCAATCTCTGATTTAACATCTTTTGTATACAAAGCCAAGGGCCTGACGGCCCTTGGAGACCATAAAGCCACAAGGACATAAAACCGCAAAAACTTTATCTTCTTGTGGTTTTAGGCCCTTGTGGCTTTATGGTTTGCAGCGCCGAAAGGCACTGACTTACTCGTAGCGGATGGCCTCGATGGGGTCGAGGTTGGCGGCTTTCTTGGCCGGGTACCAGCCAAAGAACACGCCAGTGATGGTACATACCGCGAACGACAGGATCACCGAATACGGCTGTATCGATATCGGCCAGTGGGCAATAGCCTTGACCAGCTCTGACGCCACGACACCGAGTATGACACCGATGATGCCGCCCAGCACTGAGATAATCACCGACTCGATCAGGAATTGCATAAGCACATCCCTACCCTTGGCGCCGATACTCATACGCAGACCAATCTCGCGAGTACGCTCTGTGACAGACACATACATGATATTCATAATGCCGATACCGCCGACGAGCAGCGAGATGCCGGCGATGCAAGCCAGCAGGATGGTCATCATATCGCTGGTGCTGTTCATCATCTCGCTCAGCTCTTGCTGAGAGCGGATAGTGAAATTGTCCTCCTCACCGTCCTTGAGCTTGTGCTGGGCGCGCAGGATTTCGGTGATTTCGTCTTGCGCCTCATCGCTCATATCCTCATCGAGAGCTGAGCAGAACAGGCCCTGGATATAGTCGATTGCCAGCAAGCGCTTCATCACAGTTGTGTACGGAGCCAGCACGATGTCGTCTTGGTCTTGGCCCATCGAGTTGGCGCCCTTTTCTTGAAGCACGCCGATCACGGTGAACGGTATCTTGTTGAAGCGCACCACGCGTCCGATGGGGTCTTCGCCGTTGGTGAACAGGTTGTCAACCACGGTCTGGCCCAGGATGCACACCTTGGCGGCAGTCTTGATATCCTCATCGGAGAAGATTTCACCCTCGGCCACCTTGAGTTTGCGGATCTCGAGATAGTCTTGGGTGATGCCCTGCACCGACGACGGGTAGTTGTTGTTGCCGTTGATGAATTGGCCGCTGCTGCTCACCTGGGGCGACACATACGACACAAACTTTGCGTCGTCGCGGATGGCCTCGTAGTCGCTGACCTTCATCGTCTGCTGGTCATCGCTGCTCTGGCGCACGCCGCCGCGCTCCATATTGCCCGGGAAGATCATGATCATGTTGCTGCCCATCTCAGCGATTTGGCTCTTGATGCTCTGCTTAGAGCCTTGGCCGATGGCAAGCATGGTGATCACCGAGGCCACGCCGATGATGATGCCCAGCATGGTCAGGAAGCCGCGCATCTTGTTGTTGGCGAGTGCCTTAAGGGCTATCTTGAATAAATTAAAAAAATTCACGGAAAGGTAAAATGTAAATTTTTAATTAGTTACAAACTTAAGATTAAAACCACAGATTTACACAGATTTTCACAGATTCTGCTATGACAATTTGTTATTACTTAGAGGCGCAGTTGCGCCGGCATATTTCCACAGATGTCATCAGGATGGTCTATTACCTCTGTCAGCGCCTCGGCGCTCTATGAAATATGGAAGTTACTATCTAAGACATCTGTGGACATCTGTGGAAATCTGTGGTTCAACTTCTATTTTATCATAAAAATGATATCTTTGTATCATGCTACTCGTCGGGGGCGGGGAGGGATTCGTAGGTGGCACGTGCCGACTGGATGTTGGGGTTGACAGTGTCTGACACCACCTTGCCATCGCGCAGCACGATGTTGCGCGACGAATAATTGGCCAAGTCGGGGTTGTGGGTCACAAAGATGATGGTGCGGCCGCGAGTGTGCAGCTCCTGGAACAGCGTGAGGATGGCAAACGATGTGCGCGTATCCAAGTTACCAGTGGCCTCGTCGGCGAGGATGATCACCGGGTCGTTGACGAGGGCGCGGGCGATGGCCACGCGCTGCATCTGACCACCCGACATCTGGTTGCTCTTGTGGTAGAGGCGGTCGCCAAGCTCAACGGCCTTGAGGGCCTGTTCGGCGCGTTCGCGGCGCTCCTTGCTTGAGATTTTGGAGTTGTATAGCAGAGGCAGCTCTACATTCTCGAGGGCCGTGGTCTTGGGCAGCAGATTGTAATTCTGGAATACGAATCCGATCTTGCGGTTGCGCATCCAGGCGCGCTCGTTTTTGCTCATCTTGCGCACAGCCATGCCGTCGAGATAGTACTCGCCGGCTGTAGGCGTGTCAAGACAGCCAAGTATGTTGAGCAGGGTCGACTTGCCCGAGCCGGAGGTACCCATGATGGTGACAAACTCGCCATCATGGATCGCAAACGACACTCCGCGCAGAGCGTGAACCACCTCATCGCCCACCTTGAAGTCGCGACGGATGTTGTCGACCTTGATGATTTCTTTTTTATTGTCTGGCATATTCTACGATCGAGATTTTTCGATAATTTTCGAGAGTTCTCGAGAATTCTCGATACTATCGATAATATTGAGGCTATCGATACTATCGAGATAGATTACTTCTTTTTGCTTCCGGGAGGGCCGGGAGCGAAGGGCGAGCGCTCGGTGGTGGTTTCTTCCACGACCTCTGATGCTGCCTCGTAGCTGAGGGCTACGACTTGGCCCACCTCGGCTCCGCTCAGGATCTGGGTGTTTGAGGCGCCGGTCTCGCCGAGCTTGACATTGAGGGGCTTTAGCTGGTTGCCATCCACGGCCCAGAGGCGTCCCATACCGGCCTCCTTGGGCTGAGTGGCTGCTTCGGCGTCAAAGGTAGGCAGATTCTTGGCATTAGGATATTCCTCAGGGGTGAAGCGCAGAGCGGCATTGGGCACCACGGTCACATCGGTCTCCTCGACGGTATATATGGTGAGGTTGGCGGTGAGGCCCGGAATCAGTTTGTGGTCAGGGTTGGGGGTATCGACCACCACCTCATAGGTCACCACATTGCTCTCGGTGGTGGGATTGAGGCGCACCTGGGTCACCATGCCTGAGAATGTATCGTTGGGATAAGCGTCGACATAGAATTTCACATTCTGTCCGACTTTCACCTCGCCTATGTCGGCCTCATCGACGTCGCCGATGACGCGCATATTGTCGAGGTCGGCAATTACATACAGGTTAGCCACATTCATGCTCGATACCACGGTCTGGCCCACCTCGACCTCGCGCGAGATGACGATGCCATCGATAGGCGAGTAAATCTCGGCGTAGTTGAGGTTTTTGGCAGCCTTTACGCGGTCGGCCTGGGCTTTCTGGTAGGTCTGCTCGGCCACCTGGTAGGTGTTTTTGGTGGTGTCGAACTCATAGTCGCTTATGAGCTGCTTGTCATGTAGGTTTTTGTCGCGCTCATAGTTTTTCTTGGCGTATTCATAACTGAGACGCGCAGATTCGAGGGTGGCATCGGCCGAGCGGAGCTCGCTGTCGAGCAGGGTCTTCTCGATTTCGGCGATGAGCTGGCCCTGGGTCACCACATCATTGTAATCGACGTAGAGTTTGTCGATGATGCCGGTGACTTGGGTACCGACATCCACTTGGGTTTTAGATTCCACGGTGCCGGTGGCTGTCACAGTCTTGGTGATGCTGCCGGTAGTCACCTTGGTGGTCTGCAGGACGATCTTAGACTCTTTTTTGCAAGAGGCTACACCGCCCAGCAGAAGCAATGAGCCTGCGATGCAGAGAATTTGATTTAGCTTCATATTTAGATTTAGCGATTTGATTAAATTTAGGGCGCGGGCCACCAAGATAACACAATACACCGATTACACAGATGCCACACAGAGCCTTGCGCCTCTATGAAATATGCTTTTCTGCTTAGGAATCTGTGTGACATCTGTGTAATCTGTGTATTGTGCCATTAAAGGATGATGGTAGCGGTGCGGTAGTATTCGAGCATTTTTTTGTCGAGGAGCACCATGTATTTGGCTTGGAGCAGCTCGCTGCGGGCTTGCAGCTCGGCATTGTGGGCCTGGAGCAGCTCGACGGTGTTGACCTTGCCGTTCTCAAACTGGGCATTAGTCAACTGGGCGCTGAGGGCGGTCGACTCGACTTGGTCGAGGCCAGCCACATACTTGGCCTGGTTGGCGGCGAGGCTGATATAGAGGGCCTCGATGAGCTGCGCCATCTCGTTTTCGCGATTCTCGATGTCGAGGTCGGCGTTCATCTGGGCGATCTTGGCCTTGGCCACGGCAGTCTTGGTGGTCTTCTGGTCGAGAATTGGGATTGAGAGCGAGAGGCCCACTGTTTCGTTCCATTGCCATTTGAGCTGGTCCCAGAAACCGTCGCCGGGAGCGCCGGCACCGGTGCCGACACCAGCGTTGACGCTGATTTGCGGGCGCTTGCTGGCCTGAGCTATCTTGATGTCATACTCAGCGCTCTCGCGAGCCAGCTTGTCGCTCTGGAGCTGCACGTCGGTGGCGAGGGCCATAGCGTAGCTCTCTTCGATGGGAGGCAACGGAGCCAGCACCGACGACTCGGGATAGGTGACATCTTGCACATATATCTGATAGGTGAGGCCGAGCTGGAGCAGTTTTTTGAGCTGCATGCGCTGGTTGTCGTAGGTGCCTTGGGCGCTGACCACCGAATAGCGGTCGGTCTCGGCCTGAGCCTTGAGTTGGGCGTAGTCGACGCGCGACAGGCGACCCGATTCCATCAGCTGGCGGGCGCGCTCGGCCTGGGCCTCGCTCACATCGGCTGCCTCTTGGCAGATGCCGATATTCTCCTTGGCGTATAGGATGTTGACGTAAAGACTGAGGATTTCGGTTTCAAGCGAACGCATCAGCTCGTCGGTGGCGAGGGCGCTGATCTGGGTCTGCAGCTCATCGCGCTTGATGGCGTTTTCACGCTGGCCACCGTTGTAGAGAGTCCACGAGGCGTTGAGGCCGTACGAGCCGTTGTAGACATTCTTGTCGCCCGACTTGATGAATGGGGTGTTACCGTAATTTTGGCTTGTCGAGAAGGCGAGCGAGGGGAGCCATTGGGCCTTAGAGGCCTCGAGAGTGTACTCTGAAGATTCCTCAGCGAGGCGCGACTGTTGCAGAGAAATGTTGTGCTCGCGGGCGTAATCCACGCAGTCGGAATAAGTCCAGACATCTGAGGTGCCCTCCTGGGCTGAGGTTGTGAGCGCCAGCAGTCCCGATAGGGCCAATGTCATTAGATGTTTTGACATAGCAAGGGGTTAAAGAGTTGTTTTTAGTTTACTCATTTTCTGACTGCAAAATTACTAAAGGTTTAAAACTTGGCACCTATCTAATATATAACAATTGCCATTTTCGCTACAAATCCATCAATTTTGCAAACATTGCAAAAACCGAGCCATCCGGATGGTTAGTGCGTAGCACGGATCTTGTCGGCTAACCCCACATGGAGTGCGCTGCACGTAATGTGGGGTAGTGGTGATACCTCATCTATAACTAAGAGTGCGTGGCACGGTTCTCAAGAGCTTACGCATAGAGAGGAAAATCTATGATTTCCTATCCTATAAGTAAAAATAGGTGTAAAAATTTTTTGGTGATTCAGAAATTATCCCTACATTTGCAGTGTCAAAACTGACTTATCAACAATTTTCGTATAATTCTACCAAAAAAAGAAAACACAGCTATGGCTTATGTAATCACCGACGCTTGCGTAGCATGCGGCACCTGCCTCCCCGAATGCCCCGTTGAGGCCATCTCTGAGGGCGAAATCTACAAGATCGATCCCGACACTTGCATCGACTGCGGCACTTGCGCCAGCGTTTGCCCCAACGACGCCATCATCCCCGGCGAATAATCAGGCATAAAACCCACAAAAGCCGCCAATCCCAAGTGTGGGATTGGCGGCTTTTTGTGTCTCAGCTGATGCGGCTCCAATCGGAGGTGCGGGCGAGGGATTGCTCAACGGCGCGGCGCAGGGGAGCGTTGGCTGGAGAGATGAGGTCGGGGTCAGTGTCGAGGAGGCTCTCGGCCGCATCGCGCGCCATCTGTATGATTTGGCCATCAGTGGCCAGATTGGCGATATGCAGCTCGAAGGGGAGACCCGACTGCATGGTGCCCTCGATGTCGCCCGGGCCGCGCATCTTCATATCAGCCTCGGCGATGACAAAGCCATCGGTGGTCTGCGTCATCAGCTGCAAACGCTGACGCGTCTCAGCCGCAATCTTATACTTAGTCATCAGCACACAATAGCTCTGGTCGGCTCCGCGACCCACTCTGCCGCGCAACTGATGCAGCTGCGACAACCCAAACCGCTCGGCATTCTCAATAATCATTACCGAGGCATTGGGCACATTCACCCCTACCTCGATGACAGTGGTAGCCACCAGGATATCAGCCTGATGCGAAGCGAACAGCTCCATCTGGTGGTCCTTCTCGGCCGGTTTCATCTTGCCATGCACAAAAGCCACCCGATGATTCGGAAATGTCTGGCAAATCATCTCGTATCCCTCCTGCAGACTGAGCATGTCGAGTTTTTCATTCTCCTCGATCAGGGGATATACGATGTACGCCTGGCGCCCCAGCGCCAACTCCTTATATAAGAATTGATACAGCTGCTCGCGCTGCTGGTCGTAGCGCATCACCGTGGTCACCGGCTTGCGCCCCGGCGGCAACTCGTCGATGACCGACACATCCAGGTCGCCATAGACAGTCATGGCCAATGTGCGCGGTATTGGCGTGGCCGTCATCACGAGCACATGCGGCGGAATCTCATTTTTGCGCCACAGCTTGGCCCTCTGCTCCACACCAAATCGGTGCTGCTCATCAATAACCACAAAACCGAGATTGCGAAACTGCACCGTATCCTCGATCAGCGCATGAGTGCCAACCAGGATTTGGAGCGAACCATCGGCAAGCTGCGAATGTATCACATCGCGCGCTTTTTTGCGAGTGCTGCCAGTGAGCAGCTTGATATTGATGCCAATGGGGGCGCACAGAGCCGACAGTGTATCGTAGTGCTGTGAAGCGAGAATCTCAGTGGGAGCCATCAGGCAAGCCTGCGCCCCATTGTCGAGGGCGATGAGCATCGACATGAGGGCCACGAGCGTTTTTCCCGACCCTACGTCGCCTTGTACCAGACGATTCATCTGCCGTCCGGTGTTGACATCGGCGCGTATCTCCTTGATCACTCGCTTTTGCGCTCCTGTCAGCTGAAAAGGCAAGCATTCGTTGTAGAAAGTGTTGAACCAATGGCCAATCCTTGGGAATCGCTGCCCTGGCAACTGACTGCGCCGCGCACGCGAGCGGCGCACCATATCGATTTGGATATAGAGGAGTTCCTCAAATTTGAGGCGCAGCCGAGCCCTCTCCATCGCCTCGCTGCTGGTGGGATTGTGGATGGCATCCATCGCCTGCTTGAGGGGCATCAGCCCATACTGGGCCATCAGCGACTGAGGCAAAGGGTCGGCCATCTGCTGGCGATTGTTGAGCACGCCCGAAATCCACCCAAACATCATGCGCGAGGTAATCCCCCGCTGCCGCAAGGCATCAGTGAGAGGATACACCCCCCTCATGCCCTGGGTCAGGGCTTGCGCCTCGGTGTCAACCTCGGGGTGCACCATCGACCATCGGCCCTTGAACTCAGTGGGTTTGCCAAAGATGATATAATCCACTCCGGGCTGATATACCCCGCGCAGCTGTTGCACACGCTGAAACCATACACATTCCATCGTTGACGAGCCATCGGTAAAGAGGCCCACCAGGCGCATCTTGGCCCCCTCGCCTACCACATTGAATGCCACAAAGCGCCCCCGCAACATCACCTGCAGCTTGTCGCTATCGAGGTCGGCGATGCGGCGGATGGTCGAGCGATCGACATAATGGGTTGGGAAATGGTGCACGAGGTCATAGGCCGAGCGCATACCCAGCTCCCTTTCCAAAAGTTGGGCCCTTGCGGGCCCAATTCCTTTTACGTATTTTATGTCAATGCGGCGTAGAGATTCCATAGATAATTGATAGGACCGCCGCTGCGAAGCAGCGGGGCACTCGACTGCCCTAATGGTAGCCAGCGAGGCAGTCGAGTGCCACGCGGTTCCACCGCGTGGTTATTTAATGCCCATAAACAGGGCAGCCACCTCGATGTCGCGCGGATGGGTAATCTTGATATTTAGGGGCGAGCCCTCGACCAGGGCCGGCGAGCCGTAGCCGGCTGCCTCATAGACCGAGGCATCGTCGGTAAATTCTGGCAGATACGGCAACGCATACGCCCTCTTGATCTCCTCGGCGCGGAACGCCTGGGGCGTCTGCACCGCTACCAGGGTCGAGCGGTCGACCGCCTGGCTGCGCCCATCGGCCTCGATATGGCGCAGCGAGTCAGTGACCGGGATGGTCGGGATGACAGCCGCCGATGTCATCAGCCCATCCATAATGCGGCGAATCATCGGGGCCGCAACCACTGGGCGCACGCCATCGTGGATCAGCACGTAATCATTGTCGGCCGGCGAGAGGGCCTCGATAGCGTTCTTTACCGATTGCCACCGGGTGTCGCCACCGATGATAACTCGTGGAGACACGAAACCGTGCTGTTCGCACAGCTTCTCCCAATATTGCACATACTCCTCGCTGAGCACGATGGCCATCTGCGCCTGGGGCAGACAGCGCCCCATGCGTATGGCAGTGTGCATCAGCACCGGATAGTCCCCGAGCAAGCAAAATTGCTTGGGGAGGTCTGCGCCAAAGCGGCTCCCCCGCCCCGCAGCCACAATGATTACATAAGTCATATTAGTAGGCGAACATTGGATAGTCGGCCATGGTAGCGTTGACCTTTTCGCGCACCTTGGCTATAGTCTCGGGGCTCTCGGGATTGGAGAGCACAGTGTCGATCATCTCAACGATCTCGCCCATCAGCGGCTCCTTGGCGCCGCGAGTGGTGATGGCGGGAGTGCCGAGGCGGATACCCGAGGTCTGGAACGGGCTGCGGCTGTCAAACGGCACCATATTCTTGTTGGCAGTGATGTCGGCGTCAACGAGCACCTTCTCGGCCACCTTGCCGGTGAGGTCGGGGAATTTGGTGCGCAGGTCCACGAGGATGCAGTGGTTGTCGGTGCCACCCGAGATTACCTTGTAGCCCTTATCGATGAGAGCTTGAGCCATCACAGCGGCATTCTTCTTGACCTGGGTAGCATAGTCCTTCCAGCTGGGACGCAGAGCCTCGCCAAATGCCACAGCCTTGGCGGCAATCACATGCTCGAGCGGACCGCCCTGTACGCCGGGGAACACTGCCGAGTCGATCAGCTGCGACATCTTCTTGACTACGCCCTTAGGTGTGGTCTTGCCCCAAGGATTGTCAAAGTCCTCGCCGAGCAGGATGATGCCGCCGCGCGGACCGCGCAGGGTCTTGTGGGTAGTAGAGGTGACGATATGGGCGTGCTTGACCGGATTTTCAAGCAGACCGGCAGCAATCAGGCCAGCCGGGTGAGCCATATCCACCATAAATATAGCGCCAATCTCGTCGGCCAGCTTGCGCATGCGGGCATAGCCCCACTCGCGGCTGTAAGCGCTGGCACCACCGATGATCAGCTTGGGACGCTCGCGGCGAGCAACCTCCTCCATCTGATCATAGTCAACCAGGCCAGTCTCGGGGCTGACATTGTATTCAAGGGCCTGGAACATAAGGCCGGAGAAGTTGACTGGGCTGCCATGGCTCAGGTGACCGCCATGGCTCAGGTTGAGGCCCATGAATTTGTCGCCGGGCTTGAGGCAAGCCATGAAGACCGCCATGTTGGCTTGGGCACCCGAGTGGGGCTGCACGTTGGCATAAGCGGCTCCGAAGAGCTCCTTGATGCGGTCGATGGCGAGTTGCTCAGCCTCGTCGACCACTTGGCAACCGCCGTAGTAGCGATGGCCAGGATAGCCCTCGGCGTATTTGTTGGTGAGGCATGAGCCCATGGCTTGCATTACCTCGTCGCTGACGAAATTTTCTGAGGCGATGAGCTCGATGCCTTTTTTCTGGCGCTGATGTTCGCGCTCGATGATGTCGAATACTTTCTGGTCTTTTTCCATTTGGATTGGGGTTAATTGATTGTGTTATGGTATTAGTCTGTTTAAAAACCACGGATTTCACGGATTACACGGATTACCTATAGCATGAGTTATGAAGCTATTATCGCTTTGGATTTCACGGACTATCAATATCCGTGTAATCCGTGAAAACCGTGGTTTTTAGGTTTTATATCCTTGTCGTTTCTGTACTGAGAATCCGAATTTGCCAAGCTTCTGTCCCAGAGCGTAGTAGCCGCCGTGGCAATAAGCCATCAAGCCGGATGAGGCGAGGTCGAAGGCCCCAGTCTCGGGATTGATGTATCGATCGTCGGCCACCACATTGAGCACATCGGCTATAAACATGTCGTGGCTGCCCAGATGCACCACATCCTTGACGCGGCACTCGATGCACAGGGGCGATTCCTCGATCATCCAGCAGCCGACCATCTGGCCGGGGAGATGATGTAGGCCAGTCTCGCGCCATTTGTCCCTATCGCGGCCCGACTTGACGCCGCACCAGTCGGTGACGCGCGCCATGGCCTCGGTTGTGAGACAGAGCGTGAACTCCATATCTCTCATCAGCAGCTCGTGGCTGTACCGCTCGGGGCGCACCGAGATATACAGCATAGCCGGATTGGTGCAGATGGTACCAGTCCAAGCCACGGTGATGAGATTGCGCTCGCCATCGCGGCTGCCACAGCTCACCAGAGCCGCTGGCAGCGGATACACCATAGTGCCCGGTTTCCAACTTATCTTCATATTACTGTGGTGGCATGGGGACCGCCGGGCCGAAGGCCCGTGGCACTCAACTGCCCTATTACTTATTACTCATTACTTATTACTCATTACTTATTACTCACCTACAGTACCTCAGCTGCAGAGCCGCTGACAGCGTGGTTGCAGTAGTGGCAACGTATGGTCACTGGGTCGCGGCTGATCACATGGAAACGCGTGGGCATAGGCTCGTTGTTGGTGATGCACTTTGGATTGGCGCACTTGACGATTCCTACTATTGTCTCGGGCAGCCGCACGGGGCGCTTCTCAACCACGTTGAAGTCGCGTATGATGTTGACCACCGCAGTGGGGGCGATGATGGCTATGCGGTTGAGCTTCTGCTCGGGAAATTCTACGTCGGCCACCTTAATAATACCCTTCTTACCGAGCTTTTCGCTCTCGAGGTTGTAACCGATGGTTACGCTCGAATCCAGGTTCTCAAGGCCGAGGATTCTGACGGCCCGGAACACGGCCGATGATGGTATATGGTCTATAACAGTGCCGTTGCGCAAGGCTGCCACGGCCAATTCTTTCTTGCCTGTCATAATTTCATTTTTCATTTTTCATTGGATTGATGCCAAGGGCGCGGCAGATGATGGCCTGGCGAGCATAGAGGCCATTGCGAGCCTGGTCGAAATAGTAAGCCTTGGGGTTGCTGTCAACATCGTAGGCTATCTCGTTGACACGCGGCAGCGGATGCAAGATGCGCAGCGTCGGCTTTGACTCGGCCAGCATGTCGTTGCGCAAAGCATAGAGATTCTTGACGCGCTCATATTCCATGATGTCAGTGAATCGCTCGCGCTGCACACGGGTCATATACAGTATGTCGCTGCTGTTGATGATCTCGGGCGAGAAGTCGGTGGTGCAAGTGTAGCGTATGCCGTGCTCGTCGCAGAATTTGAGATACTCGCGGGGCATCTGCAGTTCGTCGCAAGCCACGAAGTTGAACGTCGGGTTGAAGTAGCTCATGGCCATCAGCAGGGAGTGGACAGTGCGTCCGTACTTGAGGTCGCCCACCATGGTAATCGTGAGGTCGTTGAGCGTACCCTGGGTCTTGTAGATGGAATAGAGATCGAGCATCGTCTGTGAGGGGTGCTGGTTGGCGCCATCGCCAGCGTTGACCACCGGCACATCGGTGACCTCTGAGGCGTAGCGGGCCGCGCCCTCCAGATAGTGGCGCATCACAATCAGGTCGACATAGTTGGATACCATCTTGATGGTGTCGTGCAGGGTCTCACCCTTAGACGAGCTGGTGGTCGATGCGTCGGAGAAACCGATGACTCGGCCGCCGAGACGATTGACGGCGGTCTCAAAACTAAGGCGTGTGCGAGTGGAGGGCTCGAAAAAAAGAGTGGCCACCACTTTGCCATCGAGGATTTTAGAATTGGGATGCTCTTCAAAATACCGGGCCTGCTCAAGCAATTCCAGCAGCTCATCCTTATTCAAATCGGCTATAGATACAAGGCTGTTTTTGTTCATATCGAAGATGAATCATATTTGCCTACAAAATTACACACAATTTCGCCACATAAACCTTAACTAATGCTAAAAATTAGGGTAGGGCAAAAAAACTTATCTGCAATATACTTTTATTGGAAAAAATACGGAAAAATCGGAATTACAATTTCTCAAAATCAGGGGTGTCAGAACGCGGATTTGAAATCAAAGCGTTCAGATTTGTTAAGATTGTTAAGTCAAACTTACAATTTAACGTAAAAACTATACTTTTGACTGCAAATTTGGGGATTTTATGGGTATTGTTTTGAAAAAATCTTTTCATTAAATTTGCAATACAAAAAAATCTACCGACCATGAAAATCAAACAACTGCTACTCGGTGACGAAGCCTTAGCCTTAGGAGCCATCAATGCTGGCCTCTCTGGCGCTTATGCTTACCCGGGCACGCCCTCGACCGAAATCCTCGAATACGTCCAAGCCAACCCTGTGGCTAAAGAGAGAAAGATACACAGCCATTGGTCATCAAACGAAAAGACCGCTTACGAAGAAGCCCTCGGCCTGTCGTACTGCGGCAAGCGCTCGATTGTGTCGATGAAGCATGTCGGCCTCAACGTGGCTGCCGACCCGTTTGTCAACTCGGCAATGACCGGCGCCAACGGCGGCATGATCGTAATCGCTGCCGATGACCCATCGATGCACTCATCCCAGAACGAACAAGATTCACGCTACTACGCCGACTTCGCACTGATTCCGGCCCTCGAGCCTACCAACCAGCAAGAGGCTTATGACATGGCTCGCTACGGCTTTGAGCTGTCAGAGCGCCACGGCGTGCCGGTGCTTGCCCGCTTGGTCACCCGTCTATCCCACTCGCGCGCAGTGGTCGAGACCGACAAAGAGGCCGAGGCCGAGAATAAGGTACATTTCCCGGAGAACGGCCGCAATTGGGTGCTGATGCCCGGCAACTCGCGCCGCCGCTACCCCGAGCTGATCAAGACCTACGAGACCCTGGCCGAAGAGAGCAACACCTCGCCCTTTAATTATTATAAGGATGGGCCCGACCACAAGCTGGGTATCATTGTGAGCGGCATCGCTGCCAATTACTACAACGAGCTGTTCCCCGAGGGGTCGCCTTTCCCAGTGGTCAAGATATCTCAATACCCAATTCCCGCCAAATTGGTGGCTCGCCTGATGGAAGAATGCGAGGCTGTGATGGTAATCGAGGAGGGTCAACCCTACATCGAATCGCGCCTGCGCGGCATCGCCGACAATGCCAAACTGTACGGCAAACTCACCGGCCAACTGCCTCGCACTGGCGAACTCACTCCCGACGCCGTGCGCGATGCCCTGATTAAGGTATTGGGGACTGAGAGCGAAGTCGGCAAGCAACTGGCCAAAGAGGCTCCCATCCCTACCCCGCAAATCGTGATGCCAAGACCGCCGGCCCTGTGCCAAGGCTGCGGGCACCGCGACGTGTATTCAGCCCTCAACGATGCTCTGAAGGAGCAACCTGGCGCTCGCGTGTTTGGCGACATCGGCTGCTACACCCTCGGCTACCTGTCACCATTCAACGCCATCGACACCTGCGTCGACATGGGCGCCAGCATCACCATGGCCAAGGGCGCTGCCGATGCCGGCGTGCATCCAGCCGTGGCTATCATCGGCGACTCGACCTTCACCCACTCAGGCATGACCGGACTGCTCGACGCCATCAATGAGAACTCGCCCATCACCGTGATTATCAGCGACAACCTGACCACTGGCATGACCGGCGGACAAGATTCGCAAGGCACCGGCAAGCTCGAGGATATCTGCATTGGGCTCGGAGCCGACCCCAAGCATGTGCGCACTATCGACTCGCTGCCCAAGCTGCACGATGAGATGATGGCCCTATTCCGCGAAGAGTTTGACTATCCCGGCTGCTCAGTGGTGATTTCGCGCCGCGAGTGCATCCAGACCGCACGCCGCCACAAAAAGTAGTCTTCTCCCCAAATAACCCTCACTATACCGATTCCCGTCGAATTTGTCGAATCTCGTCGAATCCCGTCTCAAAAATTACCCCTCTATGAATTGCAATATAGTATTGGCCGGTGTGGGAGGCCAAGGCATACTCTCAATAGCCACAATCCTGGGCAAGGCAGCCCTCGAAGAAAATCTATACCTCAAGCAAGCCGAGGTGCACGGCATGAGCCAGCGCGGCGGCGACGTGCAGAGCAATCTGCGCATCAGCTCGCAGCCCATCGCCTCTGACCTGATACCCCTGGGCGGTGCCGACCTGATCGTATCGCTCGAGCCCATGGAGGCCCTGCGCTATCTGCCCTATCTCGCCCCCACCGGCTGGGTAGTGACCAACACCGCACCGTTTGTCAACATCCCCAACTACCCAGAGATGGAAAAGGTCGAAGCCGAACTGCGCGCACTGCCCCATGTCGTAGCATTCGACATGGACGCTATGGCCAAGGAGGTAGCGATACCGCGCGCATCTAACATGGTGCTGCTCGGAGCCGCCTCGCGCTACATCGACCTGGAATCAGAAAAGATTGAAGCCGCTATCCGCGCAATCTTCGCTCCCAAGGGCGAGAAAGTGGTCGAGACTAACCTCACTGCCTACCGGGCCGGCCGCAACTACACCAAATGATAAATAGGAATCTTAGGATTCCTAGGATTCCTAAGCCTCCTAAGATTCCTACCCTCCCATTCAGAAACCTGAATCTACCACCATACATTTCCCAACAACCTTCTTAGTTGCTATTAATACTATTACCATGAAACCCGTTGAAACGCGCCAACTGCTTGAGGCCATGGCGCACCTCGAAATCGAAGACCTGAACTGCGCTACTATCCGTCAGATAGCAGCCCTGGCTGGAATGCTCGAGGATGTAAGCGGCGAACAATTCGTGCACTTGGAGCTCGGTAACCCGGGATTGGCCGCTGAGCTCCAGGGCATCGATGCTCACTGCAAGGCACTGCGCAGCGGTATCTCTAACCAATACCCCAATGCCGCCGGCATACCCCAACTGAAAAAAGCCGGTAGCCGTTTCTTGAAAGCATTTCTCGACATTGATGTGCCAGCCCATGGCATAATACCGACCGTAGGCTCGATGCAGGGCAGCTTCACGATGATGCTGTTGCTGAGCCAACGCATCCCCGGCAAGGACACAATGCTGTTTATCGACCCGGGATTCCCCGCCCAGCACCACCAAGCCAAGATATTGGGCCTGAAGTCGGTGAGCTTTGACATCTATGAATATCGCGGCGAGAAACTGCGCGACAAGCTCGAGAGCATCCTCTCGGTCGGCAATATCACGGGCATGATCTACAGCAACCCCAACAATCCCGCTTGGACCAACCTGACCCAAGAGGAACTGCGCATCATAGGCGAAATGGCCACAAAGTATGATGCCATAGTACTCGAGGATCTGGCATACATGGGCATGGACTTCCGCTCTGACCTCAGCGTGCCGTTCCAGCCCCCATACATCCCCACCGTGGCCAAATATACCGACAATTACGTGCTGCTGGTATCAGCCTCAAAGATTTTCAGCTACGCTGGCGAACGCATCGCCATAGTGTGCATGAGCCCCGAGGTTTGCAACCGCCACTATGAGTTCTTTGCCAAATTCTACGACATGCCATCGTTTGGCGACGCTTATGTATTCGGAGTGCTGTACTGTGCCTCGTCGGGCGTGAGCCACTCGGCCCAATATGCAATGGCAGCCATGCTCAATGCCGCAGCCGATGGCGAGCTCAACTTCGTGGACCACTGCCGCGAATATGGCCGTCGCGCCCACCGCGCCAAGGAGATATTCCACCGCCACGGTTTCCATCTGGCTTATGCCCACGATGGCGAGCACCCCATCAGCGACGGATTCTTCTTCACCATCGGTTATGACGACATCGACGGCGAACCCCTGGCACGCGAACTGTTGCGCTACGGCATAGCCACGATTCCCTTGAAATCGACCGGCTCTGACCAAAAGGGTGTGCGCGTCACAGTGTCAAAGCTATGCGATGACGCCACCTTTGATGCCCTCGACCAGCGCCTCGCCGCCTTTGACCAAGACCACTCTTCCAGTAAAAAGTAAGCCATCCGGATGGCGGCTACTGTGTCGGGCCAGTTCGTGGCCCGAGCCAAATCTTCCGATATATGACCCAAGAAATAAAATACATGACTGCCGATGAGGCGATGAGCCTCATCCATGACGGATACCATATCTTTGTGCAGGGCTCGACCTCAATCCCCGAGACCCTGTGCGAAGCATTGGCTCGCCGTGGACACGAATTGCGCGATGTGACTGTGTACTCGGCTTTTGCCGTGGCCAAAGGCCCGGCTCCCTATTGCAAGCCGGAATACAAAGACGCATTCTTTGTTGACTCATTTTTTGTGAGCAACAGTGTGCGCAAATACATCGAGGAGGGCTACGGCTCTGTCACGCCCAGATTCCTGGGCGAGGTGCCGGCTCTGTTTCGCGACGGCACTGTCAAGCTCGATGTCACATTCCTCAACTGCTCGCTGCCCAACGATGAGGGCTACGTGAGTTTTGGCGTGTCGGCCGACTTGGCTACCTCGGCAGCTGAGTGCTCAAGGATATTGATCGCTCAGATCAATCCACACGTGCCGTTCAGCTACGGCGACGCCGTGGTGCACGTATCTCGCCTTGACGCCGCTGTGCTGGTCGATGACCCGCTGGTCGAGGTGCCAACGGCAGTACCCACCGACAAGGAGCTGCGCATCGGCGCAGCCATTGCCGAGCGCATACCCGATGGAGCCACGCTGCAGATCGGCGTGGGCGGCATCCCCAATGCCGTAATCCGCGCCCTCGCTGACCACAAGCATCTGGGCCTCCACACCGAAGCTATGACCGACGGCGTGCTGCCGCTGCTCGAGAGCGGAGTGATTGACAACTCGCTCAAGACGGTGATGCCCGGCATCTCGGTGGCATCGCTGGCGCTGGGCAGCCGTCGGCTCTATGATCACATGAATTATAACAAGGACATGATATTCAAGGATGTGGCTTGGACAAATGATCCATTCCGCATTGCCCAAAATCCCAAGGTGATGTCGATCAATTCCTGTCTTGAGATTGACCTCACGGGCCAGGTATGCGCCGACTCGATAGGCGAGCGCATATTCTCGGGCGTTGGTGGCCAGCACGACTTTGTCTACGGGGCCTCGCGCAGCGAGGGCGGTCTGTCATTCCTTGCAATGCTATCTACTACAAACAAGGGGCATACAAAGATTAAGCCCATACTGACGCCCGGAGCCGGAGTGGTCACCACCCGCTTCCAGACCAACTACGTTGTCACCGAATACGGGGCCGTAGACCTCCGAGGCAAAAACCTGGCCGAGAGGGCTCGACTGATGATTTCTGTCGCTGCGCCAGAATTCAGGGAGGAATTGGAACGAGCCGCAGCTCGCAGATTCGGATATTCATTCTTGCGTCACAAATAGTTGATTCACCCACCTCCCGCATCAAACAAAGCATAGCCTGCTTCTAATCCTGCTTATTATTCTCAGATCAGATCTTTTCCAAAGCGATTCCAATCAGGTACCTATAGACGAAATGGCACCCCGCCCAACTCACCGAAATAATGATTTAGTTGCTATCTTCGGGCTTGGGGTGCCATTTCGTCTTTTTAGTGAAAAATGGAGTAAATAACCTTTCAATTTAAATTTAAGTTTAAGTTTAAACACGGAGATCACTAAGGACCACGGAGTCCTCCGTGCCTCTCCGTGCACTCCGTGTTTTTATGTCCTATAGTTTAATTCTGCGGGTTACTTATAGGGAGAATATACAATAAATCGGGGATTTCTGGGTTATAAGAAGAAAAGACAGCTCCCCAACGAAATGCATAGGCTATTCTTTCTTCTTATATTTTCACTCTCGTTGCTCTCCAGCCTCAGCGGCTGGGGAGCTTCGCTATCTTTTTCCGGCAATTCCCAAGCGCCTATCGAGCTCTCGGCTGAGAGCAGCACCGGGCTCGACAAGATCTATGTGCTCCGTTCGGCCCTCGGCGTCACCGCCTCATACACGGCCACGACTCAGAATGTGACCTGGATGCGCTACAGCAATCTCGGCGGCGGATATGCCGAGGAGATTGAATCGACAATGGCCGATGGCGTGTCGTCAATCACTCTGCCCATTCAGGATTACGGCTACATCATCGAGGATGGCACCACGCGCTATTATTTCTGGATCACCAATTATGCCAATCATATAATCTCGCTCGACGATATCACCTTCAATGACGAGCAGGACTGTGACCGCGCTCGCCTGGTGCCCGAGGGCGATGCCTCGCGTATCGTCTATTACACCATCAACGGCCAGAGCAAGACGCTGAGCCGCGAACTGTCGCTATCCTACAACACTCTCAGCTATGATGAGACTTCAGAATCATATCTGACCAAGCCGGTGCAATCTACTCTTGAATACATCGACGGGACATTCAGCTGCGTGGCTCCGCTATGCAACACCCAGTTTACCCTGTCGGGCGACCGCTTCATGAAGAAATGGAGCCTTGAGCAGACCGTAACCTCAGCCTCCTACACAGCCGTTGCAGTCGAGGCTCAGACCTCGGCCACACAGGATGGGCGCGATTATGAGAATGAGCAATCGGTCGAGACTGACGGCTTGGGCGGTTCGGGCCCAGTGCTGATCGCCTTTCATGCCGCTGTCACCGATGCAGCAATCTACACCGAATGGCAGCTGAGCAACGACTCAGAGTTTGAGTCGGTCTACGACCGCTATTACCAGCTTGATTTCGATTATACCTTTACTGAGCAGGGCACCACTTATGTGCGCTTTGTAGCCGACAATGCCGATGCCACCTGTGAATACGACGGCGATGTCTACACAGTGTTTGTGGGCGAGTCTTCGCTGCTTTGCCCCAATGCTTTCTCGCCGGGAGCATCTGAGGGCGTCAACGACGAGTGGAGGGTAAGCTACAAGTCGATTATCGACTTTGACTGCCACATCTTCAACCGTTGGGGCCAGGAGATGATCCATCTCACCAACCCTGGCCAGGGCTGGGACGGCAAATACAAGGGCAAACTGGTGCCAGCCGGCGCCTACTACTATGTGATCAAGGCCAAGGGCTCAGACGGCCAAACCTACAACCTCTCTGGCGACATCAACATCATCCGAGCCCGCACCTCCTCATCATCCTCCAGCACCGATACCGAGGAATAAATCCACACTGGGCGAAGAAACCTGATCCTCTGCTGCAGCTTTTCCTCGCACTCTGTGTCCTCTGTTCGGCCAAGCCGCCTCTGTGACCGATTCCAGAACGCAAGAGGCAGAGGAAGCCGCATATTTTCCCTAACAAATCCTTACGAGCTCTGAGATTTATCCAACGGGGCCTTAAGGGAGGTACATATTTTGAGAAAAAATTTGTATATTTGCGGAAAAGTTTGGAAACCATGATCAAGAAGGTGATAAAATACCCGGTAGGAATGCAGTCTTTTGAGAGAATAAGGACGCAGGGGGCATTGTATGTTGACAAGACTGGCATTATCGCCCATTTGATTTCCCATTGCAACTGCGTTTTCCTTTCTCGTCCGCGCAGATTTGGCAAGAGTCTGCTACTGTCAACCATTGAAGCCTATTTCCTTGGCCAGAAACATCTCTTCGAGGGTCTGGAAATAAGCAAATATGAAGATGAGTGGGAGCCCTACCCAGTTTTTCATTTCGATTTGAGTAGAGATGAGGCCAATAATCCCGAAAAATTGGAAGAATATCTGCTGAAACAAATCAGCGAGTATGAGAAGTTGTATGGAGTGACCATAGGCGATGATGTCTCAAGCGTAGGCGGGAGATTTGGATGGCTCATCCAATATGTAAGCCGAGCCACTGGCAAAGGCTGCGTCATATTAGTTGATGAATATGATAAGGGCATTCAGGAAACCATCAACGACAAGCCAGCCTTGGAAAAGAATCAGGCATTGTTGCGCCCATTTTTTCTCAGCTCAAGGCACAAGAACCGCATATTCAGTTTGCCATGGTCACTGGCGTAGCGCGCTTCAGGCACTATACTCTATTTTCTGGGGCGAACAACCTTGAGGACATATCCTTTATGAAGGATTATGCTGCGATTTGCGGAATCACTCTTGAAGAACTCCACCATTACTTCCGAAAAGGAGTAGAGGATTTGGCTGCCCAGAACTCAAAGTCAGTGGAAGAAGTCACCGAGGCTTTGCTGCAAAAATATGATGGCTATCGCTTCACCGATGCCGAGGCACATGTTTTCAACCCTTACAGCCTGCTGAGCGCCTTAAAACAACAAAGATGGGTCGAGCCATAGAGTTCAAGCTCGATCAGTCGGCTGAGGCTGCGCTTAGACAGATTGAGGA
Organism: Bacteroidales bacterium; assembly: GCA_020860445.1. GTDB lineage: Bacteria > Bacteroidota > Bacteroidia > Bacteroidales > Muribaculaceae > CAG-873. The sequence goes on from JAJBUH010000128.1 coordinate 21,312, forward strand.
AAATGGCTACGCTCGTACCTTCCTCCACGATCGACGCGCTGTATATCGAATTGGAGCCTCTTTTTCTTCCGAAAAACGCAACATCAAGCGCTGGCTTGTGCAAGACCCCTCAGGCGAGACCAAAGAAATCCTCCCCTGACCCTCTTATGCTTTTTTGTAGTTACCTTTGTACAGAAAAAGTATTGACGATTATTCAAACAGTATGAAAATTTGGTTACTGATAATTCGTATCCACATGGGAGGCTGATTGGACTACCAACGACGGACAACTATGCCACTACGCCGACCCTTGGAGCGAGGAGCATCGCGAACACATGACTCGCGAAATCTCGGCCGTGGCCGATTATATGGCCGATGGCAACAACTTTTATTCGCCTTTTTACCGCCACATGACCATCGACATCTGGGCAACGCAAGATGAGGACCAAGTGCCACTCCGGCCATCCTCGCCGACACCATCACTGTGACCGTATCGCCCGAGCACCATGTGCTCGTGGTCGATGGCTACGAGGGCGCTGAGTATGCTCCAATCTACAATTTCCTCAACATTGGCGACATCCATTCCTGCGAGCCTTGGCTCTACAAATACTGCCTGCGCGAAAACATCAAGAAACGCCTCACCGCCCACCGCCAAAAATAATGTACCAGGGTCAGGTCTGCGTTCACACCTTTTCATAAAAACAACTGATGGGTTCAATGGCCTATTCATATAAAAGTCAACAAAAACTGGTCTATCGTTGTCTATTAATAGGAAAATCATTAACTTTGCATAAAGTTGACAGCCATGATAAGTGACCAAGTTAAGACATACATTCCTAAGATTCAGGAATTCTTTAAGACCCAGCCGATACTTAAGGCTTGGATCTTTGGTTCGTGCAGCCGGGGGGAAGAACGTCCAGATAGTGACCTTGACTTGCTTGTCGATTATGACCGTTCGCAGAGAATTACTCTACTTAGAATATGTGGCATTGCTGCCGATTTAGAAGATGTCATAGGGCGTCCAATAGATTTGGTAGAGAGGGATTGCCTTCTCCCCTTTGCTATCCCCACCTCAAACCGTGACAAAATCCTTATTTATGAGAGAAGCAGTAAATGTTGAAAAGCTCAAAGAAATAACCCGACCAAGGAATGAGGAGGAGCAGAAAGAGGCAGACTTCCGCAGAGAGAATAGAGAATGGCTGCAAATCTCGGGAAGATTAGCCCTTAAGATAAGCCAAATCTTAAGGGAGAAAGGAATGAGCCAAGTGGATTTGGCTCAGCGCTTAGGCATAACCGCAGCACAGGTTAGTAAGCTGTTATCGGGAAGAGTCAATTTTGAGCTGAACACCTTGAATAAGCTCCAGAATGTTCTTGGCCAGAGAATTGTTACCTTGAGGTAATAGAGTATATTCCTACGCGTTCGACTAGGGCACTTTCACCAACGTCAGCCTCCGGTTCTCGAAGAGATGGGCATCTCTCGCGGATGTCGTGCCCAATTACGGATGTGACGATGCCGTCCAGTTTGTAGAAGTTATTACCTAGGTCGGCGCTATACAGGTAGAGGAGTCAGCGAAAAATGGATTCGAGGTCTCTTAGGTTAAGTCGTTACATCTTGCGGTTAGTTTTGGCGAGAATTTAGGTTCAATTCACAAAGTTACTGACTAAATCAGCCAAATTTTGGTGGGCAACACGGATGGCTTACCTCTGATTCAAAAGGGAGCAAATATTCTCTAAACCTAAATAAATTTCGGTCCTCTTCAATATGAGATTTTGTCATACCAATTTTTTGTTGTACCTTTGTAAAATCTAAGTACCCCTCTGTCAAAACGGGGAGCCCTTAGAGATTATATTGAAGAATGAAAAAGAACAAGAAAATTGATTTATATCCTCAATTGGATTTATTCCAACTCCAAGAAAGGTATCCAAATGAAATTATCAGTAATCCAGTTAAAGATATTGAACTGGATGATATTGACTTGTCAAAAAATGTTTTGATATGTAATGTAAAACCAGATAATGTAAAACATTTTCTTGATGGTACAGCGAAAATCTATTATACTGGTAAGCGTTTCCCCTCTACTATTGCACTGAACAATCTCCATTACTTCATTCCCTACATTGGGAAGAAATGTGATTTGGATTATTATGGTATAAGAGATCTCTACCTGATAAAAATTGCACGTGTCGGTTCTCGACGCGAGGGAGAATTGGATAATGATCCAAACGATTTACGAATTGTATTTGAACTTCAATTTGTTAAACACCTTTTCCCCAGCTATAAAAAGATAAAATTACAGATTTGGGATACCTATACTGATACTCAGTTGGAAAGTGTTTGTTCAATCCACAAAAGCCCAAAGCCCGCTTTAAAAAACCTTACTTACATTAGCCTCTTCAGCAGTGCTGGGGTGGGATGTTATGGGTTCAAAATGGAGAATTACAACTGTATAGCGACCGTTGAAATCATAGAAAGAAGACTTAATGTACAACGTTATAATCATAAATGTCCTTATGAAACAGGGTACATCTGTGGGGATATGACGCTTCAAGAAACCCAAGATCGGGTTATGACAGAACTACAAATGTGGCAACAACAGCATCTCATAAAAGATCTTGATGTGCTTATTGCCACACCGCCCTGTCAAGGGATGTCAGTGGCCAATCATAAGAAGAAAGATGAACTCGGTCGCAACTCTTTGGTCGTTGAATCTATAAGGATGATTCAACATATAAAGCCACGCTTCTTTATATTTGAAAATGTACCCGCTTTCTTAAAAACTATTTGCACAGACATAGACGACCAAGATAGGCCTATAGGAGAGGCTATAGAGTTAGACTTAGCTGGCCTTTATAATATAGGATACAAGGTTTTAAATTTCAAGGATTATGGTAATCCCAGTAGTCGAACCAGAACTTTGGTGATAGGAGTACGTAAAGATCAAAAAGAGATTTCCCCCTTAGAATTATTCCCGGAACGACAAGAAGAACAGACTTTACGCCAAACTATTGGCCATCTTCCCAGGCTTCATCAAATGGGTGAGATTTGGGAACAAGATATCTATCATACCTTTCGCCCCTATGCTCCCCACATGGAAGATTGGATCGACACACTCAAGGAGGGACAGTCGGCATTCGACAATGAAGATGAAAATAAGATTCCCCATGCTGTAAAAGATGGTAAAATCGTTTTCCATCAACGTAAAAATGGGGATAAATACACTAGACAATACTGGGACAAGGTACCACCTTGTATACATACACGCAATGACATTTTGGCTAGCCAAAACACAATACATCCCACTGACAATAGAGTATTTTCTATCAGGGAACTAATGTTAATGATGTCAGTACCAGACTCTTTTCAGTGGAGTTCGACTCCTTATGCCCAGCTCAATTCTCTCCCTCTTGAAGACAAACAAAAATATCTAAAAAAAGAAGATGTGAACATTCGACAAAGCCTGGGTGAAGCGGTTCCCACCATAATCTTTCAACAGATAGCATCAAAAATAAAAGAAAAGATTACGAATGTTGAATTATCCGAACAAGATGTTTTAGAGATAATTCAGAAATACGATTTAACTACCACAGATAAATTATTAAATTATATCCGAGCCAATAAAAACTTAGGTTTTGTTTGTTTAGCGAAGATAGCGGAATATGCCAATGGGTTAAGAGGCTCAACTGGTGCTTACTATACTCGTCAAGACATATGCTATGCTGTAGTTAAGAATCTACCAGACTTCCCAGATTCGAAAATATTACGCATCCTAGAACCTGCTACGGGGGTAGGAAACTTCCTCCCCTCACTATTTGCTAAATATGCAAATGTTGATGAGTTACATATAGATGTCATCGACATTAATGTAGAGAGCATCCGTATACTTCAGGAAATTCTCCTCACTATCCCCATTCCTGAGAATGTGAGGCTTAACTTTATAAATAAAGATACCCTTCTACAAGATTTCCCTAAAACATACGATATTGTTGTAGGAAATCCTCCATACATGAAAGTATCAGACAAATCCTTATTGAAGGCCTATAAACAAAGGGTTATTAATCAGGGTACTAACAACATTTTCTCATATTTTATAGAGAAATCTTTAACTTTGGGGGATGTGGTAGCCTTAATTGTACCAAAAAGCCTTATAAATGCTCCAGAATTCGGTGGAACTAGAGATTTAATGAACAAATTCCCCCTCACTCACATTGTTGACTTTGGAGAAAAAGGATTCAAAGGCGTTAAGATTGAAACCATCGCTTTCACCATTAACAAAAATGTGAAACGGGGTTCCACCAAAATTGAATCGTATATAACAAATAGCATAGATATAAAATCTCAGGACTATATAACTTCTCCTCAATTCCCTTATTGGCTTATATATCGAGATTCTGATTTCGATATGACAGCGGATAGGATGGCATTGGGTATATTTAAGTCCTTTCGAGACCGTACATTGACTAAAGCAAATACTTCAAAGCATGGTAATATCCGAGTATTGAAATCTAGAAATATTGGGGATAACGTTATTCTCAATATACCTGATTATGATACATATATTGATGATAT
>JAJBUH010000258.1 GCA_020860445.1 Bacteroidales bacterium
CTATAAGGGAATATTCTAATAATGCAAATTAAATTAGCATTGTATACCTTGAAATTCTGTCAAAACTCCAAGAAATCCATTTTATAAAATTCTAATAAATGCTAAATGTAGTATCTCTGGGATGAGAGGTAAGGTGTGGTAAATCTTCAAAATTTGAAGATTGGGTTTTGAAGATTGCTGTTTATTTTGTAAATTTGTCCCATAGATTTTAAACCTCCTCGACCGAGATATCATCACCCGCGAAGGCGACATCTACAGGGTTTAGGATCAATTCTATGCCCTCTGGCTGCGCCGCACCTACCTGTCTTAGCATTAATTCCAAAATGACGTTTTCTTCCATATCTGATTGGGAGTATAGACAAGGTTAAGGTATCTACATGTGGATTTGGGAAGGCCAATAGAAGAGAGACCTATCCTATCCTAACGTTACGTTTAATAAAACTTCAAACTCTGATAGAGGTTCTTTGAAGGTGCTTCTAATTTTAGAAAGATCGAGAAAACTGATAAACTCTAAGACACTCCGACCCTTTACATAGACTCGTTTGGCTTTTCGAAAGAAATCCATCATCTTCTGATTGCCAGAATTTCCAGATATAGGAGGTATGGTTTTGAGTTTTAGAAATTTTGAAATTCCTTCTTTGTCAGCAAGGAGCCAATCTTCAATTGAACTTTTAACTTCGATTTGGCAGAAATGAGTAATGCCAAGGCATTTGATGTTGCGTTTGACTTTGTTCCAATCTACTACTGGTCGCTCTGCAAATTCAAATACATCTGTATCATAGCTGCAACATACAGCTTTGACAACAAAACCTTTCTTTCTTACATTGGGAAGGATTTCATTCTCTAATTTTCCCATTACCTTTGTTGAATATCGCGATACTCCCTGGAGATTGCACACCTCACAAGAATTTATAGGCGTAGTAGAGGTAGTGCGATAATAGACGAGTAAAGCCTCAAAGAAAACCTTGTCGGTATCCCCTTCTACAAATAGCACGATATGAGGCTTCAGAGTCTTTGCCATATTCAAATGAAAAGTTGAGTTACAAGGGAAGAGTCGGTCTGCATGTCGAGCATCATTTCAAATAAATACTCACCGAGGGAAATTTCCTCAGAGGAAGCTCGACGCATAAGAGACTTAACCTTTGTGGGTTTCAGTTTCCGGAACTCTGCGATACCTTTATCAGTAGGCAATCCAAGATATATTTGTTCAGGGTTTAGGTATCTAATAAGGTAGGGCGAATGGCTTGTGGTGAGAATTTTTGTATTTCCAGCAAATGAACACATTATTATAAGAAGGTTTTGAAGAAGTCGTGGATGTACCGAATTCTCCAATTCCTCAAAAGTTATAAGGGGAATATTGTTAAGAGCTGCGGCTATGGTAAGAGCCAATAGATAGAGAATCTTTTTGCTCCCGCTTGAAACTCGATTAATAGAGGTGTAGATAGTGTTAGGGTATTCCTTGATACGGATATCGTATAGGCGGTCAGTGGCATTATCTCCATGCCCAATGTTGACTTCTACTGCTTCAATGTCTTCTATATTAGGAAGCAATTGTTTGGTTGCATCACAAAGCATATCATAGGCATCAGGCTCTAACATCTTTAAGCTATAGATGAAATAGGATGATGACTCGGTCGTTGGGAATGCTGTGGAATATTCTGATGCGTTGGTTGGTCCATTTGACATTATGAAATAGGAGTCGGGACTTTTTAGGGTGTCTACCACCTTAATGTCTGTTCCCTCAATCTTACGTAATAAATCTACGAAGAATAGGTCATCAAAATTGGTCAACTTATTAAGAGCCAATATTGATGGGGCGACCTCTAAAGATTTGATACAACGGCTTTCAGCGCTCGGAATATAAGTGGCCTCACTTTCTTTATCGCGAGATAAAAATATCGTATAACGTTTGCTCTCTCGGTCTTTAATGGACAATTGTTCACTAATGATGGAATCTCCCCACCGGAAGGAGTAGTAATATTTAAACTGGATTGCATTATCGTTGAGTAGACCGCAGATTTCAAATTCAAATGGCTTGCCTTGAGTGGCGGAATTGATTGGAATAAAAGCTTTCAAAGCCATAGCTGACTCCTTTGCTTTAGGAGGGGCGGAAATAAAGTCAATTCCAAATCGCAAAGCTTCGAGTACATTTGTTTTGCCATAATTATTCGGTGCAACAAGTGCAGTGATGTCAGCCAAATCGATATTGACATCCCCTATGTTGGCAAAGTTAGCAATATGAATACGAGTAATCTTCATAGAGGTAATTTTATTTGCAAAGATAGCTCTAAAATTACAATATTCCGAATTTTATGACTCGGAAATTCACGTGAGAGAATAAAAAATAAGTATTTTAACGTATTTTTAACAATTTCACGTGAATTTGTGACTTTAACTTACTCGGATTTGAGGGCGAGGGTGGGGTTGGAGGTGGCGGCTGAGTAGGAGCGGTAGATGACACAGGCCATGATCAGGAGGTAGAGCAGGAGGATGGCGGCGAGGTAGAGCCAGAGCGAGGGAGTGATGCTCTGGGCAAAACGCTGCAGCCATGAGGTGGCACTCATGTAGGCCACGAAGGCGCCGATGGCGAGAGCCGGAGCGGCAAGCCACGTCACATCGCGGATGATCATCTTGACGATGCTCGGCGATGAGGCCCCATTGACCTTGCGGATGGCTATTTCGCGGCGCCGACGGTTGGTCTCATCGATGATGTAGGCAGTGAGGCCCACCAGGGCAATCACCAAGGCAGCAACCCCGCAGATGATGATCGAATCGCGCAGGTTGCGCTCATCGTGGTACTCATCGGCCAGCACGATTGAGTAGGGATAAATCTCAGGGTCGCGCGTCGCTTTGGCTCGGTCGACCACTTGTTTCACTTTGGCCACAGATTCGGGCGACATATCGCGCATCCTCACCACAGCGCCGCTGAGGCTGGAAATATTGTGGTCGCCAGCATCGCCAAACATCACCGAGGGCCGCTGGTCCATAGTTCGGAGATTACCAATCACAAAATCGTCATACACCCCGATAATCGTAAACAAATCATTGTCAGAGCGACTATGCTCCGATATGAGTACCTGCTTGCCAACAGGACTGTCAGTCCACCCCGCCAGCTGCGCCATGCGCTCGGCAAACGACCGGCTCACCACCACATCGTGGGCATTGTTTTTCCCGGGCTGGAAAAATTCGCCCTCGACCAGGGGTATCCCCATAGTGCTGAGATACCGGGCATCGGCATGGTAGAGGTCGCATAGATTGAAGAGTTCGCGCGGGTCGCCAGGCAGGTACATTGTTGCCGCTGGCAGCCTCAAACGGCAAAGTGGAGGCATAAGAGGCTGATTCCACCTCGGGGAGGCTCTCTAATTCATTTACTACCCGGCGCAACTCATTGTCAGACGCAAAATTATTAGAGATAATCAGCAAGTTGTCAGGTTCATATCCCATCGGGGCCGACATCATGTAATTGTACTGCTTTGAGATGGTAAATAGCAATGCCACCACATAAGCCGAGGCAGCAAATTGAGCGAAAAGCAGACAGAGCTTCCATATCCTCTTTGACGACTTTATCGACGAGAAAGCAGCCGCAACCGGCACTCGCGAGTAGAGCCACGTGAGGATTCCTACAGTGGCAGCAAGCACCAATACGCATAGCCCAGCGATTATGGCGATGGCTTGTGGCGAGAAGAGGGCAGAGATGGAGGCGCTGAGCAATTCCTCGGCTTTGTGGCGGAAAATGATAACCAACGCCGCTCCAAGGATTAAAGCCAATGCCAAATGCAGGGCCGATTCGCTCAAAGTCATGCCGACCAACTGGCGCCACGATGCGCCGTAGCATTTGTTGACTGCTATCTCCTTGGTGCGGCTGATGAGCGATGATACCACCATCAGCACATAGTTGAGTACCGACACCAGAATCAAAACAGCACCGAGCAGGATGAGCAAGCGGTTGATGTTGCGATTCTCCTCTGATTTGTTGTGGATGTCGGAAAGCGGCAGCAGAGAGTAGGTGAGATCAATGCCCGCCTCGGCCAATTGCTCCAAGTCTTGATGGCGCTCTTGCATTTGGCGTATGGCTGCTGATAGAGAGGCTGGTTCGGTGCCTGGTGCCAGGCGCACGTAGGCGCGGTAGCGGTCGTTGCCAATCCAATTGGTGGTGCTCCACTTGGGCATCCATTCGATTGAGGTGACGACATCGAAATTCATGTGGCTATTCTCGGGCAGGTCCTCAAATACGCGTAACTACTCAGCGATTCTGAAGTAAAAATTTTTGTAACAATTAAATTTTTC
>JAJBUH010000124.1 GCA_020860445.1 Bacteroidales bacterium
AAAAATTTAATTGTTACAAAAATTTTTACTTCAGAATCGCTGAGTAGTTACAAAAGAGGGAAAGATAGTTAAACTATGCAAAAACACTGACAAATTGTAAACTATTGAGTAATTTTGGGGACCTCAATTCACAGAGGCTAAAGTCAGATACTGACCCCATAAATCCTTACCAATGAAAAATAAAGAAATTGCACTCAACAAGAACGCCCTGGTGAAGTGGCTTGAGAAATCGCCACGCGAGTTCACCAAGGAAGACATCATCCGCTACATTGTGGAGAACGACATCGAAATGGTGAATTTCATGTATCCGGCAGGCGATGGGCGCCTCAAGACCCTCAACTTCATCATCAACAATCTCGACTATCTTGAGACCATCCTGTCGCTTGGCGAGCGCGTCGACGGTAGCTCGCTCTTCCCATTCATCTCGGCCAGCAGCAGCGACCTGTATGTGCTGCCTCGCTTCCGCACGGCATTCCTCGATCCGTTTGCTGAGATACCCACCGTGTCGATGCTTTGCTCATTCTTTGACAAGGACGGCAACCCGCTCGAGAGCTCGCCCGAGTACACTCTGCAGAAAGCTTGCGCCGATTTCACTCGCGTCACCGGCCTCAAATTCCAGGCCATGGGCGAATTGGAGTACTATGTGATTGCTCCCGACGAGGGTCGCTTCCCCGCTACCGACCAGCGCGGCTACCATGAATCGGCTCCGTTTGCCAAGTTCAACGATTTCCGCACCCTGTGCATGCAATACATTGCTCAGACTGGTGGCCAAATCAAATATGGCCATAGCGAGGTTGGCAACTTCACGCTCAACGGCACAATCTACGAGCAGAATGAGATTGAGTTCCTGCCAGTCGATGCCGAAGAGGCAGCCGACCAGCTGGTGCTCGCCAAGTGGGTCATCCGCAATTTGGGCCATCAGTATGGCTATGATGTGACCTTCGCCCCCAAGATTACTACGGGCAAGGCTGGCTCAGGCCTCCATATCCACATGCGCATCATGGACCAGGACGGCAAGAACAAGATGCTCGACAAGGACAAGAAACTCAGCGAGGTTGCACGCAAGGCTATCGCCGGCTTGATGATGCTGGCTCCCGCTATCACAGCATTTGGAAATACCAATCCCACATCATATTTCCGCCTCGTGCCGCATCAGGAGGCTCCTACCAATGTATGCTGGGGCGACCGCAACCGCTCAGTGCTGGTGCGCGTGCCTCTGGGCTGGACCACCGACAAGGATATGTGCGCCGAGATCAATCCTGGCACCGAGGCTACCCTCGAAATCGATCCCACCAAGAAGCAGACAGTCGAGATCCGTTCGGCCGATGGCTCAGCCGATATCTATCAGCTCATTGCTGGTCTGGCCGTGGCAGTGCGCTATGGCTTCGAGCTGGAGAATGCCCTTGAGATTGCCGAGAAGACTTATGTGGATGTCAATATCCACAGCGCCGAGAATGCCGACAAGGTCAAGGACCTGGCTCAACTGCCCACCACATGCGCCGAATCGGCCGATGCCTTAGAGCAAGTGCGCGACATCTTTGAGCGCGATGGCATCTTCAGCCCGGGCATGATCGATGGCATCATAAAGAAACTGCGCAGCTTCGATCAAGTCGAAGCCGACGCAGCTAAGAAGGATGATCTGAAGATGCACCAAATGGTCACCCGCTATTTCCACTGCGGTTAGTGGTCGCAATCAAAGCCGCGCTCTCTTAGAGCGTCGAGCATTTGATATTTCATCGCCTCCTGGTAGTAGCTGATGATATGAGCTACCCAGTCGTTGTCGGTGGTGGCGCCTGAGCGAGTTTCGTTGTAGCGCGTCACCACCGCATCATAGTCTATCACCTGCTCGGCGATGCCGCTTTGGGGATACGAGTTGCGGAATATCATCAGGTCAGTGGGCTGCTTGGGCTTGAGGTCGTTGTGCTCGCGAGGCACACCGATAGCCAGGCCGCATATCACCATCACATGCTCGGGCAGACGCAGGATGCGGGCAATCTCTTTCTGGTCGCGGGTGCGAGCATAGCCGATGGGGCAGCAGCCCAGACCCAGAGCGTTGGCGGCGACGATAGCGCTCATCATCGAGGTCGAGGCATCGATGATGCCGAGGGTCACGCCATCGACTGTATCATAGATCTTTGGCATCTCGATGCCCTTGGCCTTGGCTCCCTCCTTGATTTTGTGGAAATCCATGCAGAATGCCATAAAGTGGGAGCAAGTCTTGATTTGCTTCTGGCCAATCAGGGCCTCAAGCTCAAGCTTGATGGCTTGGTCGTCGACATCGACCACCGAGAATTGTTGTCCGTTGTAACTGGTGGGAGTATTGCGGATAGCCTCGTAGATAAACTCGAGCTGCTCCGTAGTGATGGGCTCGCGCTCGTAGCGGCGGCAGCTCACACGCTCAAGCAAAGTCTCTTTTACTGTTTTCATGTGGGTACAGGTCTTGGTTTTGGTGTTTGGAATTGCAAATTTACACCTTTTCTGTGAGTAATCCAAAGGGGAGTGGTGGATAATTGGAATAAAATGATTATTTTTGCGGTGAAAAACCAACCTTAATAACTATCTTGCAATATGATGAAGATATTTCTGACTACTTTGGCAGCGGCCGCAATGGCTCTGGGAGTCCGAGCCGCAAGCAATGATGAAGCCCAGTTGCCAAGCCGAGCTGAGGTGCTGTCACTCCTCAACACTGCCAACCAAAAATGGCAGACAACCCATCCGGTGCCCGGAAATTCATTCTGGGACGAAGCCGCCTACCATACCGGCAACATGGAGGCTTATTTCTTGACCGGCGACACTGCCTACTATAATTATTCAGAGCGTTGGGCTCAGCTCAATGACTGGAAAGGCGCCAAGGGCACCGACAAGACTGAGTGGAAATATGCGCAGTATGGCGAAGGCGACGACTATGTGCTGTTTGGCGACCATCAGGTATGCTTCCAGACCTACATCGACCTGTACAATGTCAAGCCGGCTGCCTATAAGATAGCACGCGCACGCGAGGTGATGGAGTATCAGATGTCGACCCCGCAAAGCGATTATTGGTGGTGGGCCGATGGCCTGTACATGGTGATGCCGGTGATGGTGAAGCTGCACAAGCTGACTCAGAACCCCATGTATCTGAGCAAACTGCACGAATACTGGAGCACATCAAACAAGATAATGTACGACTCAGAGACTGGCCTGTATTTCCGCGATGGCAAGTATGTCTATCCCAAGCATAAGACCCAGGCTGGCAAGAAAGATTTCTGGGCTCGCGGCGACGGCTGGGTGTTGGCTGCCTTTGCCAAGGTGCTCAAGGATATGCCCGAGGATTATGAGAGACGTCCCGAGTTTGTGTCAGCCTACCAGCGCATGGCCGAGGCTGTGGCCGAGGCGCAGCAGCCCGAGGGGTTCTGGACTCGCTCAATGCTTGACCCCATCCAGGCTCCCGGCCCTGAGACCTCAGGCACCGCATTCTTTACCTACGGTTTGCTTTGGGGCATGAACAATGGCTATCTTGAGCCGCAGCGCTTCGAGCCGGTAGTGCTTAAGGCTTGGAATTATCTCGCCAACACAGCCATGCAGCCCGATGGCTCGATAGGCTTTGTACAACCCATCGGCGAGAAAGCCATCCCCGGCCAAATCGTCAACGCCCGCTCAACCGCCAACTTCGGCGTCGGCGCCTTCCTCCTCGCCGCCTGCGAAATGGCCCGCTACGTGAGCAAGTAAGAGTCATAGCAATAATACTGATAGGCGCACCTCCCACACAGGAGGTGCGCCTATCAGTATTATTGCTCCACGGGCTGTCGCTGCTCTTGCTGACGCATGTACTGCGATGGCGACATGCCGTATTCATTCTTGAAGCAGGCACGGAAATAATCCAAGGTGTTGAATCCGCTTCCGTAAGCGGCTTCAGTCACATTGTAGCCCTCGCGCATCAGTTGCACACTATGCTGGAGGCGGCGCTTGCGTATCAGCTCGTTGACATTCATTCCAGTCAAGCTCTTGATTTTGCGGTAGAGAGTAGAGTGACTCATATTCATACCCTCGACCAGAAGATTGACATCGAGATCCTCAGATTCGATGTTGTTTTGGATAAGGGCCGACAACGTATCTAAGAATTTCTGATCGATAGGGTTGGGTAGGGCCTCGGTTGGAGCCTCTGCGGGTTTTACTATGGGTTGAGCTGCCTGTGAACCAATCCAAGCGGCTAATTTGCGGCGTCCCTCTAATAAGCTGTGCAAGCAATTGCCAAGCAGCTTGGCGCTGAAAGGCTTGGTAATATAGGAATCCGCTCCGCTGCCGTACCCCTCTTCCTTGTCGCGCAGCGAATCTTTAGCTGTGAGCAGCACCACGGGAATGTGGCTCGTGCGGATATCGTTTTTGAGTTTCTGGCACAGCTCGTTGCCATCCATCACAGGCATCATGATGTCGCTCACTATCAGGTCGGGCAGATGCGTCGTGGCTTGCATCCAGCCCTCTTGGCCGTTAGTGGCCGTGATGATGTCATATTGGGCGATGAAGCTGTCCATTATATAGCGCCGGATGTCGGCATTGTCCTCCACCACGAGTATCATCGGCTGTTTGCGTTCCTTAGCCTCATCAGGCTCTTGGGCTTGAGCCTCAGTTGGGGAGGTAGCGAGTTGGGTTGCCAAGCTCTTGTGGATAGCCTCGGGGTATGTATTAGTTATGCTTAGCCAAAAAGTGAAAGTTGAGCCTCGGCCCACTTGGCTCTGGGCTGTGATAGTGGATTGATGCAGGTCGAGCAGCGACTTGACCAATGAGAGACCGATGCCAGTACCCGAGGCCTGATGAGGCCCGGATGCTTGGTAGTAGCGCTCAAAGATATGAGGCAGAGCTTTGGGGTCAATGCCATACCCGGTGTCGGATACACTGATTTCGGCCAGCAGCTTGCCGTCTTTCTCAACCTGTCGGGCGCTGAGGGTGATTTGGCCTTGTTGAGTGTATTTGAGGGCATTGCCAAGCAGATTGTTGAGCACTGTGCGCACTATCTCGTCATCGAAATAGAAATCGGGTATATCATTATCGATAGAGAGCACAATCTCAACATGGTCGTTAGAATTCAACTCTTTGAAATGCAATCCTATCTCGGTGGTGAGAGCGGCTACATTGCCTTTGCCTACCGACAATTGGCGATGATGGGTCTCAGTCTTGCGAAACTCCATGATTTGGTTGATTAGGCCCAGCAGTTGGTTGGCGTTGCTGTGAATCAGCTTGATTTTCTGCAGGGCTGGGGTGTGGAGAGATGGGTCGCCCAGCAGATCTTCGAGAGGCCCAGTGATGAGGGTAAGGGGAGTGCGCAATTCGTGAGTGATGTTGGTGAAAAAGCGCAGACGCTCATCGTGCATCTCTTGCTGGTTGGCTCGCTGCTGGCGCTCGATGCGCAGCGCATTCTCAAGTCTAAGTTTTCGGCGATAGAATAAAGCGATACCCACAGCGGCAGCGACAGCTATCAAGCCGTAGGCGAGATGCGCCCACCAGGTATCGTATAGCGGGGGTTGCACAGTCACCTGGGCCAGAGCAATCTCGCTATCCTCCCAAGGCTGGTTGATAAGCCGAGCGCGTAATTCTATATTATATGTGCCTGGCGAGAGGTGACGGAATGTCAGGCTGGTTTGGTCTCCGAGGTTGACCCAATCTTCGGTTTTCCCTTTTATGAAATATTGGTATTCAACCATGTTTGAGAGGGCGCAATCCTCTACGCCGTAATATAGCTCAAAGGAGTTTTCATCAGCTTTAAGCACCATAGATTTTTTTGCGGGGCTGCCTAAATCAAATGTGGATTGTGGAGCATTCTCCTCGCCTATCACCTTGCCCTCGATAAATCTTACTTTTGGGTATATGGCCTCAAAGCCTTCGGGTTTTGGATTGATGCGTAGCACACCATTGATAGAACCGAAATATAATTCGCCTGTAGCTGCTACGGCAGCTGCGTTGTCGACAAAATTTCCAAGCCCTTGGTCAGATGGCAGGAAAAAAGGCATGAGGGTATCCTCAATGATTGAATAGACAGCCGAGCTGGTGGTAATCCAGATATGACCCTCGGGGGATTCGGCTATTGAGCGGATGTATTCCTCGTCAAGGCCGTCGGCCAATCGGTAAGATTTGATTTCCTTAGGATTTTGGATATCGGGTATATGGTCCAAGCCGGCTCGGGTGAGTACCCACATACCGCCTTGGCTGTCAGCGTATACCCCGCTGACGCCATCAGATGTCAGGCCATCCATGACTCTGAGGGTAAGCGCGCAGTCTCCATTGTCGTCAAAAACTATGACCCCGCCTCCATAGGTGCCTACCCACAGTCGTTGGGCCCTATCTCGCACTATCCCAGTCACAATAGGGGCCGGAAGCATGCTGTTAAGCTTGCTCTCATCGTTGATGCTGCCATTAGTGTAAGAGAATAGCCCTGAGGTTGAGCCAATCATCAGTTTGGTATCATTGTAAGGATACAGGGCTGTGATTGTAGCTATTGGCTCAGGGATTTCGACTCTGTGAGCCGTCCCTGTCTTGGGGTCAAACACCAGGAGCCCTTCCTCGGCCATTGCCAAGAGCAAGCGATTGTCAGGAGTGCCCACAATGCCTTGGGCCCGGCTCACCCGGTGGGTCAAATAAGGCGAGAGATCGTAGGTCTTTGCGAGCTGATTGCCGACAAAGAGAGCCAGTTCGTTTTCCGACCCTACCCATAAATTGTCGTTATTGTCACACCATAGGCCCCAGGCCTCTTTGGGGCGGTTTGATGCTGGATAAGAGTATTTAAGAGAGGTGAATGGTGGATTTATATGGGGTATCACATCCACTCCGTTGCCATGATTGCCGACCCAGATGTTGCCATAATCATCGATATGGAGAGCATGGGCATTGTCAGAATAGAGAGTGCCGGGCAGATGGTCAGAACTCATGTTTGAGAAGGCCACCCGGTCGGCCGAGGCGAAAGTCAGAGCCGAAAGGTCGAGTCGACTTATGCCTCCATATTCGGTGCCAATCCATAGCCATTGCTTGCTATCCTCGACGATAGCGGCTATGTTGTCGCCCGCCAATGAGGTGGGATTGTGCTCGTCATGATAAAAATTGAGAAAAGATTGGTCAGAAGGGTTGTAGAGACTGAGGCCATGGCTTGTGCCTATCCACAGATTGCCCTTGCTATCTTTGAAAATGGGTCCGACATTGTTACTTGGCAAGCTATTTGGGTCGTCAGGCCGATGGGCGTAATGTCGCGCAGTGCCACTCTTTTGATCAATTACGGTGAGGCCGTTGAATTTTTGTCCGATGTACAGCATACCATTGCCATCGTCCAGGATGCTGCGATTGCCCTTGTGGTTCATTTCGACCTGGATGGTTTTTATCGGCACTAAGCAGCCATCCGCTAATCGGCACTGGGTGGGTAGGCCATTGTTGGGCGAAAACCAGAGTCCGCCCTCGGCCCCCGGCGCTATCGCCATAATGTTGCCAAATGGATAACCGTCTTTCTGTACATGATAAGTGGCAAATTGCATAGTGCGACAGTCGAGCGCCATCACTCCCTTGACGCGAGTGCCAATCCATAGGATCGAATCCGAGGGGTCAAAGTATAGACAGTTGATTCCATATATAGGTATCTCCCCGTCGGGCGTAGAGACACGGCGATAGGCTGTAAAGCGGCTGCCATCGTATCGGTTGAGACCTGATTCCGTGCCAATCCAGATGCAGCCTCGACAATCCGAGGCTACGGCGGTGACTGCGGAATTTGACAGGCCGTCGTCGAGGCCGAAGTGGAGCAGGCTCTGGGCAGTCAGGCTATGGCACAAAAACAAGAGGGCTGACAATGCCAGCAGCAGACGGGAGGATGGGAGACGTTTTGTCATGGCTAATACACATTAGAATGAATAGGCCACAAATTTAATACAAATATTTGAGAAAATAAAGGGGGTAAAGGTGAAATGACCAATAAAATAGTGTCAAATGACAAAAAATTAGGGTATGGGGGAGGGAAGATGTAGGGGCTAAGGGAGGGTTGAGAAAAGGATAAAAAATCAGTCAATAACCATTGCAAATCCGTTATGAACAAAAAGTAATGGGCGTTTTAACAATCTGAAAGGGTAGTTTAACAAATTTCAATATTAACTTTGCAATGTCAATCAAACGACAATGTTTGTTGGCGCCATCATCCATCTCAGAGATGCAAATCCCAGAAAAATTTAAAATCAAAAATATTACCTTAAATGAACCCATTTATGAATAATCAATCATTGAGCCGAATAGCCGGCTGCGCTGCCATGCTGGCTTTGGCAGCTGTCGGAGTCGACTATTCGTTTCCGGCCTTGGCTGCTCAAGCAGCCAGCCCAGCAGAGCCCCAACGCATAGTAGCCTCGGGCGTGGTAAAGGACAGCGCTGGTGAACCGGTGGTGGGAGCAACAGTGCGCGATGCTGAGAATCCCCGCATTGCCGTGTCTACCGATATCGATGGTGCCTTCAGCCTCTCGGTGGCTCAGGGCTCAAAGCTTGTGTTCTCCTTTATAGGATGCAAGCCAGTCGAAGCTGTCGCCGCTAAGGATATGGAGATAGTGCTCCAGGACGATTCTCAAGTCCTCAACGATCTGGTGGTAGTCGGTTACGGCACCATGCGTAAAAAAGATGTGACCGGGGCCGTGTTCCAGGTTAAGACCGAAGATCTCGAAAAAGAGGCTCCCAACAGTGTGCAAGACCTGTTGCGCGGAGTGCCCGGTCTCAGCGTAGGATATGACGCTTCGGCCAAAGGTACCTCAGCTGACCTGCAAATCCGAGGCCAGAACTCGCTCGGCACCTCCTCCTATCCTCTGATAATCCTCGATGGCATGATTTTCTACGGCGAAATGTCGGAAATCAATCCTCAGGACATAGCTCAAATCGATGTGCTCAAGGATGCCTCCTCATCGGCTGTCTATGGCGCCAAAGCTGCCAATGGCGTAATCATCATCACAACAAAGAAGGGCAAAGAGGGTAAGACCCATGTGACCCTCAGCGCCGACTGGACCTACAACACTCTCGGAAGCAACAATCGCAAGACCTATGATGCCCAGTCGTACCTCGACTATCGTCGCGACTGGTATGTAAGCGGTACTTATGGCAAAAATGCTGAGACTGGCGAGTATGGCGAGTACCAGCAGGGCTATAGCGCAGGATACTTTGACTATCCCTCAGCCTCAAATCTCTCAAAATACGGCATCACTCTTGACGAGTGGCGCGCCTACACCAATGCTGGCGATGATCAGAGCAACGAGGAGATATATGCATCGCGTCTCAACCTCACTGGTACAGCTTTGAGCAATTATCTAAGTGGCAATACCTTTGACTGGTACAATTATGCGCTGCGCAACTCATGGAGCCAGAACTACAATCTGGGCCTGTCAGGTGGCACTGAGCGCTCCAACTATTACCTATCCTTGGGTTGGCTTGAAAACAATGGCGTCAGCCGAGGCAATTACTACAAGGCTTTCAGAGCCAATATGAAGATAAACTCGACTATCACCCCTTGGCTCCAGATCGGCGCTAATGTGAGCTTCCAGGATCGCTCTGACAGCGACGAAGCTATCGATTGGGCCACTGTGATTACAGCTAACAGCCCCTATGCTCAGATGTATGACGCTGATGGCAATTTGGATCCATATCCTATGGGCAATATCGCTGGCAATACGGGGTCAAACCATGCGTATTATTGGAAATATGCCGAAAAGGAGGCTGGTGTGACTGTGCTCAACTCAATCCTCTATGCCAAGGTGACTTTGCCATTCGGCATCACCTATACCTTCAATGCGGCCCCGCGCTATCAGTGGTGGTACGACCGCGAGTCTTACTCAAACGCTGCTGTTAATCGCACCGATGCTTCGGCTTATCGCAAGAACTCAAAGCATTTTGATTGGTCGCTCAATAATACACTGGCTTGGGATCACACATTCGGCAATGTGCACCATTTCAATGTGACCTTGGTGCAAGAGGCAGAAGAACGCCGCTATTGGTCAGAAAGCATCTCAGCTCAGCAGCTCGAACCATCTGATGCTCTTGGATTCCACCTGATTGATGTGGCCAACAAGGAAGCAAGCTCCTTCTCCTCGACTGATACCCATGAAACCGCTGATGCTCTTCTGGCTCGCGTACATTATGGATACGACAACCGTTATCTCTTCACTGGATCGGTGCGCCGCGATGGTTACTCAGCCTTTGGCACATCCAATCCTCGCGCCACTTTCTTTGCCGGAGCAATCGCTTGGGCGTTCACAAATGAGAAATTCTTCAACTGGCAACCCCTCAGCACTGGCAAGTTGCGTCTATCAATTGGTGAGAATGGCAACCGCGACTTGGGCGATGTCTACTTGGCTCTGGCCAACTTGTCGCGCGGCGTAGGTGCAAAGTATGGCTACATCAACAACAGCGGCACCCTCGCCGATTATATTTACTTGGCAATGAGCCGACTGGCCAATAAGAGATTGCAATGGGAAAAGACTACCTCATGGAATGCCGGTCTTGACCTCGGATTCTTCAATGATCGCCTCAATGTATCGCTTGATGTATATCGCCAGCCCACTACCCAGATGATTATGAGCCAATCACTGCCGAGTTTCTCTGGCTTCGGTTCAATCACTACTAATCTTGGCGAGGTTGTCAATTCAGGCTATGAGATTGCAATCAGTTCAATCAATGTGCAGCAACCAAATTTCCAATGGAGCACCACATTTAGCTTTGGCTACAACAAGAATCGCATCAAGCACCTGTATTATGAATATGAAGATGTACTCGATGCAGATGGCAATGTGATTGGATCAGTTGAGAGTGATGACATCTCAAACAACTGGTTTATCGGTCGACCCATTAGCGACATCTGGGACTATAAGGTGATTGGCATCTGGCAACTTGATGAGGCCGACGAGGCTGCTCTCTATGGTCAGCAACCGGGCGACCCCAAGGTTTGGAACAATCCTGACAATGATGTGTATGATGAAGATGGCAACCTGGTGAGCATAGTCTACAGCAACGAAGACAAGGTGCATATCGGCCAGACTACTCCGAAGTACAATTGGTCGCTGCGCAACGAATTCCAGATTTGCAAGAATTGGAACATCAGTTTCAATCTCTATGGCAAGGCTGGTTTTAAGAAAGGCGAGACCAACTACCTCAACCGCGACAACGCCAGCTCAAAGTTCACCTACGGTAACAATACCTATGTGAAAGAATACTGGACTCTCGACAATCCTACCAACAAATACGGACGCCTCGATGCCCAAGGCCCCTCGGGTGTGACAACCCCACCAAATACCATGACGGTGATTTCATACGCTTGGAAAACATAGCAGTGTCATACACTCTGCCTCAGAGTCTCACTCGCAAATTCTGGGTTGATCGTCTCACTCTCAGCGCAAGCGTCAAGAATGTGGCAGTATGGGCCAAAGATTGGGAATATTGGGACCCGCAGACTGGAGGCCTTGCTCCTCGACAGTTTAATTTTGGCGTAAACGTTACATTCTGATACCACCTAATCATAAACTCCAATACACTAAGACATCATGAAAACGATATATCACTGGGCTCTTGCCTCTACCATAGCTTTGAGCATGGCTTCTTGCTCAGAAAGCTTCCTGCAGCCTGACCCACTGTCATTTTACGAACCAGGAGCAACCTTCACCACCGAATCCGGTCTCCACTCGGTGATGGCTACTTGCGACCGACACCTGCGCAACACTTACACCTACTATTCCTCATCCAACATCGCCACCCCGTTCCATTCGATGTATCTTCACACCGAGCTGGCTGTGGCCTGCAAGACTGACAACTCAAGCATCTGGATTGACCCAGCTACCCGCCTCACTCCGACACAAGGACTGTACGGTGGCAACAACGAAGGCAACCAGTTTGGTTACTACTGGGACGAAACATACATAGGTCTGCGCAATGCCAATACAGTTATCAGCTATATCGATGAGGTTGACCTCGATGAGGCTACTCGCAATGCCTATCTCGGTCGCGCATATTTCCATCAGGCTATCCGCTATATGCAACTGGTGTTCATGTTCCGCGATGTGCCTCTGGCGAGCCAGCTGATTTCGGCTCCCAAGACCGACTATAAGACATGCTCGCGCGAGGCTATCCTCGATTTGATGACCGAGCGTATGGAATTTGCCGTTGAGCATGTGCCAGCTCAAGCCGACTGCGATGAGATCGGCGTGGTTAACAAAGAGGCATGCAAGATGCTGCTTGCCAAATTCTATCTGACACGCGAACGATATGATGAGGCTATCGCTCTGATGGACGATATCATCGCAGCCCATCCACTGCTTGAGGGTAGCAGCTACGGTACAGAGTATCTGCCATTCAACAACACCACCATCCCCGTAACACGCAATGTGATTTGGGATATGCATCGCCCTGAAAACCGCTTACGCAGCGACAATACTGAGTTGCTAATGGGTATGCCCAATCGCGGCCAGGGTAGTTCCAACTCTTTTGTCTCCTGGCTCACGATGCGCGGCTGGGGTATGCTTTGGGACTATAATGCGGTATGTGATAGCGAAGGCAAGAAAGCTGTGACCTCTTATGCTCGCAACAATGCCTCATACAATGAGAATATGGATTATACTCGCGCTATCGGCCGCGGCGTAGGATTCATACGTCCTACCTACTATGCGCAATACGGCCTATGGGGCATTGATGGCCAAGGCATTGACGAGGGCGACCTGCGTCGCAGCGAATCAATGGGCAATTGGGTAGGGACCCACATGCTGCGTGTCAACAATCCAGCCTCAAAAGAGTATGGCGAATTGGTCAAGCAAGAGAATTGCACCGACACAATCCGCTGCTGGTATGGAGTGCCTCAGTACAAGCTTTACATGTATGACTATTCAAGTGAGGCCAACCAGGCTTCGACTCAATTCAATGGCTCGACCAGTACTTCTGGCTCTGATGGATGCGCTGACTGGTACCTCTACCGCTCAGCTGAGGCTTATCTGATCCGCGCCGAGGCTAAGGTCTACAAGGGCGATGCTGCCGGCGCAGCCGCTGATATCAACAAGGTGCGCCAACGCGCTGGTTGCAAGCAGCTCTATACCACAGCCAATATCGGCAGTGTGATGGATGAGCGTGCTCGTGAGCTCTTCATGGAGGAATGGCGCCAAGTAGAAATAAGCCGTGTGTCATATTGCTTAGCAAAGAGTGGTACGCCTGATGAGTGGGGCAATGTCTATGACATCAATACCTACGACAAGCAGAGCGGCACTGATGACAACGGAGGCAGCTATTGGTATCAGCGCATAGTACACTACAACGATTTCTACAATAAGAATCCGCAGTTGACAGTGAAAAATCGCATCTTTACCATTGATAAGCATAATCTCTACTTACCCATCCCGCAGACAGCCATTGATGCTAACTCGCACGCCCAATTGCGCCAGAATTATGGTTACGATGGCTATGATGATAGCATCGAAATGTGGGAGAGCTGGGAAGATGCCGTAGCAAGCGAAATATAAAGTGTAATATAGAAAAGAGCAGTTTTCTCAAGGATTAGTTTTAGGTTAAAATTAGGATTAGTTTTAGGTAAAAATTAGGCAGTTTGCTCGATAGGGAGGGAAATCTCCCTCCCTATCGATTTAATTCAAGTATAGAATGTATGAAAAAGATATATTTAATAGCTTGCATGCTGATAGTGATGTGCCGGGTGGGCGTCTCAGCTGAGATAGTGGCTCAGGAGGGAGCATGGTGCTGGTTTGCCGACCCTCGCGCTCTCCACTATAGTTCGCCAGATGGTGATATTGACATGACATATATCGGATATATTGATGTGCATGGAAATATCAAGGCTATGCAATATGATCATCTGCGCCAGCAAAGCACTGAGGTGCTGGTGCGAAGCTGTTTCCAGCCCGACGACCATGACAACCCTACGTTCCTGGTGCTTCCCGACCAGAGGGTGATGGTATTCTATTCTCGCCATACCGATGAGGCCTGTATATATTATCGTGTTTCGGCTGCCAAAGGCGACATCACCACCCTTGGGGCTGAGCATCGCCTCGAGACCACGCACAACACCACTTACCCCTCGCCATTTATCCTCTCAGACGATCCTGAGCATATCTACCTGTGCTGGAGAGGCATCAAATGGCATCCCACGATTGCCCAGCTCTCTATCCCGGACAAAGCCGACAATGCAGAGTTTACTTGGGGCCCTAAGCAGATGGTGCAATCAACTGGCGCCAGACCTTATGCCAAATATTGCTCTAATGGCAAGGATAAGATTTATGTTGCTTATACCACTGGGCATCCCGATAATGAGAATCCCAATTTCCTATATCTTAGTTATTTTGATGTAAACACCCGCAATCTTTGCGCTATTGATGGAGAAATCCAAAGCTCGGTAGATGTCCAGCCTTTCGCTGTCAACAAGACCCAAGAATTTGTGGCCGCGCATCCCCTCACTGTAATCGATTCCAGCCCCTATCGCGATTGGGTATGGCAACTGACCCTCGATGCCAATGAATATCCGGTTGTGGCCATGACTCGGATCAGTCCGGATAAGAAGAGCCACAATTATTACTGCGCTCGCTATGATGGCCAGCAATGGCGCCTCAATCTAATTGCCCATGCCGGAGGTCATTTCCATCAGTCGCCCGACATTGAGCATTGCTATACCGCTGGAATGGCAATTGACGGCAGCGACAGTCATCTGATTTATTGTTCAGTGCCTGTCACCGGTCAGTATGGGAGGGTCTATGAGATAGTGGCTTATCGGCTTGATGACAATGGCGAAATCGTATCAGCTGAGCCTGTGACCGCAAATTCGCAGCACAACAATGTGCGACCCTATTGCATAGCCGATAGCCAGGGTTCGCCTCTGCAAATGGCTTGGATGAATGGGGATTATTATGATTGGATTGTCAGCGAGCGCCATCCCGAGGCATACTGCACGAGCATCGTGACTGATTTTGACGGATACGGGACGGCTACTCCTGAGCTACCCGAGGCGACACTTCCATATAAATTCCAAAAGAGTGAGGATTTTGTGCTTTCGCTCACCCTCAATCCGGCTGATGTCGACAAAAAAGGCAATCTGTTGAGTCTTGGGGATCTTTCTTACCGCGTCGATCCGGATGAATTGTTGCCAGAAATCAAAATTGGCAAGAAGACCTATAAGAGCAGCAACCGTCTCGGCACATCAGATGGGTGGCTGCAGAGGCCCAGAGGCACTGATGGAGTATGGCACAAGCCCGATCCTTTTGAGTCTTTTGATTTGCGCATTGAGTATGCCAATGGCGTGCTTACATCTTACATCAACGGTCGAGTAGACCAAACAATCAACGTACTGCAATGAAACATAATATTCTTACCGTTCTTGCTCTTATCAGCATGATGGCTTGGGCATCTGATGTACAAGCTGAGCTGCCTCGCCGACAAGAGGTGCTCGATATAATTGGCCAAGTCAACAGTTATTGGCAGAACTCACATCCCAATCATGGACGTGCATTTTGGGACAATGCTGCCTACCACACTGGCAATATGGAGGTGTTTCACCTCACAGGCGATACCACTTGTTATAACTACTCATTGGCTTGGGCCGAACACAATAATTGGTCAGGAGCTACTGGTACTGACAAGAGCGCCTGGAAATACGGCTATGGCGAGACTCCCGACCATGCTCTGTTTGGCGATTGGCAGACATGCTTTCAGGTGTATGTTGACCTATACAAAGCCGCTCCTGAGCCAAGAAAGATAGCACGCGCTCGCGAAGTGATGGAGTATGAAATGTCGACCGATGCTGTCGACTATTGGTGGTGGGCTGATGGCCTGTACATGGTGATGCCGGTAATGACTCGTCTCCATTCCATCACTGGCAATCCAATGTATCTCAAGAAATTGTACCAATATTGGCAATACGCCAACAGCATCATGTATGATGCCGACGAGGGTCTCTATTATCGTGATGGCAACTATGTGTACCCCAAGCACCAGAGTTCAAATGGCAAAAAAGATTTCTGGGCTCGCGGCGATGGTTGGGTGATAGCCGCCTTGGCTCGAGTGCTGCAGGATCTGCCTGCCGATGACCCCAATCGCAAGGCCTATGAGGATAGGTTTGTGACCATGGCGCAAGCGGTAGCTCGTTGCCAACATCCCGATGGGTACTGGACGCGCAGCATGATTGACCACGAATATGTGCCAGGACCCGAGACAAGCGGCTCAGCGTTTTTCGCTTATGGTCTGCTATGGGGTGTCAACAATGGCCTGTTGGATGCTGCTGAATATCAACCGACAATCGAAAAGGCCTGGGATTATCTCTCGCATACTGCTCTGCAGCCCGATGGCCGCGTAGGCTATGTGCAGCCTATTGGTGCCAAGGCCATTCCAGGCCAAGTAATCGATGCTAACTCTACCGCCAACTTCGGCGTCGGCGCTTTCCTCCTCGCCGCCTGCGAAATGGTTCGCTACGTCAGCAAGTAATAATCTGGATATTGCTTGACACAATCATATAGCACTCATAACCTCGACTGGTACCTATAGCCTCGGAGAGGCTTAACAATGTTAACCCCAGGTAGTTATGGCGCAATTGCGCCATAACTACCTGGGGTATTTGTCCCCCCTACCAGCGCGCCTCGGAGAGGCGCAACAATGTCAGTTATAGGGTAAATTTTAATTTTTCCCCGACAGACGCTTTGCGTGTTTGTGCCTTCCCATCCGAGGTTGTGAGGGTGACGGCATATTTCTTGCCTTTGCGCTCTACCTTTATGTCATAAGGGGTGGGGGAGGAGGCGTAGACTCGCTCAAGCGCCACCTCGTTCCATTCATCGGGGAGCTGCGGGCATAACTCAATTTGGTTTAGGCCTATTGGGCGCAGCCCCAGCAGCCCCTCGGTGAGCACTCGGCAGTAGAGGGCGCTTTCGGCCGACAGATGCCTTTGGTTGCCCTCGGGCCAAGCCTCGATGGGGTAGGGTACATGTTCGCCAAGCAGGCGCATCGATGAGTAATGCTTCAGGAAATCAGTAGCCTCCTTTGTTGCGCCAGCGCAGTACATGCCGCGCAGAGCGTAGAGGGTGGTGCGATCCCAAAAAGTCTCGCTGCCAGCGGCGGTGAGCAGTCCGTCGCGGCTCATCAATCGGGGTGACAGCAGGGCTTGGATAGTGCCCTCGCTGCGGTCGGTGATGCCCATCACCATTGGAATGCAGATCCATGAGCGCAGCACATCATTGCCAGCGTAGTAGCGGTAGGTGGGATATCCCTCGACATCGGCGCTGAAATGCTTTAGGATGTTCTGCTTTAGCGTTTTGGCGCGAGAGGCATACTCTTTGTCTCGGCCTTGGCCTAATGCCTTGGAGAGATAAGAGGCAGAAATCAGGGCGTCATAGTAGAGCGATGATGTACACAGGTTGGCATCGCCAGCCGGGAAACGGTTTTCGAGTTCATCGCAGTCGCTTGCCACCACGCCATCATCATTGAGGCGCCGTTGGCAATATTCGAGGCACCATTCGATCAGGGGCATCACCTCCTGGGCGATGGCTCGATTGCCAGTGGCCAAAGCATAACGCCCGGCGCCGTAGGCTATCATGGCAGCATCGCCTCGGTCGCCAGCACCGTTCCAGATGTTGCGCCCCTCTGATACGATTGATGAGGGTATGGGTCGATACTCGTCATTCATAAATCCGGCGAATAGGCGCCATGATGTCATGGCCGATTCTTGGGCTAATGGATAACCGCAATAGGCGAAGAACGGATTTGCGTATTCGGCCTGGTCGTTGGCCCAGATGGCAGCATAGTATGCCTCGCCGCCGGGCGAATGCATGGGCCCGGCCTCGGTGATGGCAATGCTCTCGCATGCGCGTATCTTGGCCATGTGGAATGCGCGGTTGATGGTGTCGTTGGGGGTGCGCAGCACCAGATTGTTGGTGATGTCGCTGATCATGGCTTGGCGCTGGCTCAATTCTTTGTCGGCTGGCGCTGGCTCGGTCTGGTGCTTAGCGCTTGCGGCTTTGATTGAGACCTCCATGGTTGCGGATTCTCCGGGTTGGAGGGTGCTGGTGGGTGTCTCGGTCAACACTGAGGCGGTAATCTGATAAGCGCCGTCCACGCCTCGCTCCTCCGGGGTTAGCCATTGGGTCACGCTCGTCGGCAGCATCAGTTCGATGGCCTTGTTGACGATGTTGGTGATTTGGTATTGCTCTATCAGGGCTGGGGCGGTGGCTGAGGGGAAGATTGTGCGGGTCACCTGGATACCCTCCTGGTGACTCCCATAGCCAAACTCGCTCTCTACTTGCATCATACCGTTGAGGGATATTTGCTTGACTTGCTCATGGGCCAAGGGTCGCCCGTCTACCATCACTTGGCTCAGGTAGTCGGTGGGGAAGCGGCGCATAGTGGCGGCGTGGCAATTGTCGGGTATGGTGCGCATCAGCGGCCAGATCAGTGAACGTTCGAGCTGGAAGGCGCCATTGGCATCTACGCCGTAGCGCAGCACGACCGAGATTTGCTGGCCCGACATCTCGACGTGGTCGTAATGGGGTAGCGAGGTAGAGGCAGGAGTCCAAGAGATGCCATCATCAGCGATTTGCCATCTCATAGGCTCTTGCGCGCTTATCGTCAGCGACGCTGCCACAGCAGCGATAAGTAGGAGGCGTTTCATATACAGTGGATTGTGAATTATTTTTATGTCGCAAAGTTACTGCAAAATCCTCCAAATTCCTTACACTTTAGATTCAAAAACTGTAACATCTACGCCAGAATTACCTTATGACCTAAAATCCTTGTTTTGTCCTATCAATCTCTTGAAATCGGAGGGGGTAAGGTTGTCGAGGCCAATGGTGTCGATAAGGTGATACTCCTCCATCTTTTTGGTGAAGATGAATTTTCTCTCTTTCCCATCAATTGAGGCCAACAGATGATAGGCCCCTTTGTAGGCTGGTTCAACTGAAACATTGCTCACGCTGTGGCCATCCAACTCGAAAGTAACCTGAGGCAAGGAGGGGAGAAGCCCAAAATGACGGAGATTCTGATTGATAGAGTGCTCTATGCGACCCATCCAACTGAGTGCCATGCCATTGGCTATAGCCTTGGCTCGGAATGTCTTGAGAGTATCAGCGACTCTTTTTATGATTGCCTCTGCATTTCTAATTCCATTGTCCTCGGCCATTTCTATCAAATCTGTATAGGTATGACCAGAAAGTTTGCCTCTGGCTCTGAGGCAATGGTTGGGATTTGGGGTATAGCCTCCGAGGTCGAATATGAACGTCATATCGTAAGCTGGTGCCAAATGCCATCGGCCCTGCTCATCCATCAGGAAAGCAAAATTCTTATTATGGTCATCGGTATTGTTGGATAAGATATTAAAGGCCATTCGGCGGTACACTTCTTCTATAGTCTGGTCATTGAGCCCTAATTTGCGGCACGTGTGCATCAGAGCTTCATAGCTGTCAGCCTCAGGATAGAGCGCAGCCAAGGTCTGCATGTGCATCTTTGTTCCATTCGGGCGGTCGAAACGCTCAGTGAGGAAATGGGCGCATCCCTCAATCAGCATAAGTTGGGATGGGCTCATAGCTATTGCGGCCTCTGTGGCCAACTGACAATAGGTCATCTCCAGTTCCGCTGTCGAGCGGTCTGGGTCGCCAAATTTGAGAATGTAGTATTTATAACCAGGGAGACCAGCAATCTGGCCAGAGCGAATTTCGCCTGTCGATTGGTCGATGGCAATGATGGCCTTGGGCTGGCGTCCGCCAGCTGATGTGCCAACTTGGATTAGTGATTCCAACGTCAGGTTTTCATCTGGCCGTATTACGGCATTCTCGCGGTCAATGGCAATCTTCTTGGCTAAGTCGAATAATGCTTGCATATCCACCTTGCCTGACAGCATCCCTCGTTCAATTACAGGCTCAAATTCCAGAGCACCCATGCCGCGTCGGCCAATGAAGGATAGTTTCTCCAATGGAGTGACATTGGCCAAGGGCAAATGATTTTGTATTCGCCACAGGTCAAACAGTTCATTGCCCCATGCATCAGGCAATGAATCGGCGATAAATGGCGGTAGGGATTGGTACAGTTTGCCCTCTTGACCGTATTGAGGGAAATCAGCCCTTGGCGAGCCCATGGGCATTGTCAGCGGCGCAATGTCAAGTCCCAACTTCTTGAAATCAGGATTCAAGGTAAAATAGGAGTTTCTCCGTCGCTTGTCCCACGTTAGTCTCCCCACCTCATGGCCCCAAAGTATGACTTTGATAGTTTCCATGGTTTATTTCTTACGGATTCGCTGCATTGGTTTTTGTTGGCGATTGATTAAATAGGGTGATGGCGGCAACTCTGGTAGCAACTCGTCAAAGAATTCGAGACAGTGGATGGACCGAAGCAGCCTGATCAGGGTATCGAGAGAGATATTCCTGGCGGCACCGCTCTCAAATTTATGCACAGTGACAACCGAAATGGCCGCACTGGTAGCCACCTCTTGCTGCGTCATTTTGGCTCGCATTCGGTAGTCTCGAAATCGAGCCCCAAGCCTCCTCACCAACTCAGGCCCAGAGTATCCGTATATCTCATCCATAACTATAATTATCTTTTATTTTAACCCCATTTTTAGGGCTTTAAATAAACTTTACTGATATTTACTGCAAATATACAAAATATCCTTTGATTTAGAGACGCCTATCCTCTAAAATTTCCCGTTAAGGGTACAAACCTACGGAGAAAATAAAAATTCTCCGTAGGTTTGTACCCTTTTTCGGAATCTTTGGTAAAAAATTCCCCAAAAGTTACGGAAAATAAATTTATTTTCCGTAACTTTGCGGTATGAAACAAGTGAATAGCATATTGAATGAAGATAGCGGCTTCATCAGTACTCGTGGGATGTCCGATTCGGAGCGTAGATTGGTCTATGAGGCTGCTGAAGATGGAGGCATATACAAAATCCGTAATGGAGTGTATGCCACACCTGATGCGTTGGCTGACACTATGGTCGATATAGAAAAGGTTGTCCCAAATGGTATACTCTGTTGGTGGTCAGCTTGGAGTATCTATGGCTTGACGACCCAAATTCCTAATGCTTACTATGTCGCCATAGAGGCTAAAAGGAAAGTTCGGCTCCCATCTTACCCAGAATTCCAACTTGTCTATCAAGCTAATCCCCGGCTCTCAATAGGGGTGACAGAAAGAGACATTGAGGGGTATCGGGTAAGAATTTACGACATCGAGCGCTGTGTATGTGATGCCATCCGCCTTCGCAACAAAATCGGTATTGATGTCATGGCCGAAATCCTCCGCACTTACCTCGCTCGCCCCGACCGCTATATCAGCAAACTAATGTCTTATGCCCAACCCCTGAGGGTCGCCAACATCCTCAACACCTACCTAGAAGTATGGCAGTAACAAACATAAAAGACTATGGCCACTCAGTGAGGGCCCGTCTGCTCAATGTGGCCCAGAACCGAAATCTACGTTATCAACTTCTCTTGACCCGATATCTCCAAGAGAGGCTTATCTATCGAGTGTCCATTAGTAAATACAAACACCATTTTATCCTAAAAGGTGGGGCCCTCATATACGCCTATGAAGGCTTGGAGGCTCGACCTACCATGGATGTGGATTTCATGGGTAATAATATTGCTCGAGACAAAGATACTTTGATTGAGGTTTTCACTGAAATCTGTTCTATCCCTTATCCTCCAGATGGTGTTATCTTTCATCCCGACACTATTCGCACCTCCCCTATTGCTGTAGAGAAGAAATATCCAGGGGTTAATATAACCATGCTGGCTACGCTCCACTCTATCAAACAAGACGTTTCTTTTGATATAGGTTTTGGCGATATCGTCACCCCCTATCCAATAGAAATTGATTTTCCGACTATATTGGACGATGAAGAGGAATTGCCAATTCTCGCCTATTCTGTCGAGACAGTCATTGCTGAGAAGTTTCAAGCCATGATTGAACGCGGAGCCTCTAATAGCAGAATGAAAGATTTTTACGACCTCTTTGGCATCCTACATAGGGATATCTATAATGAAGAAATATTGGCTGAAGCGATAAGAGAAACCTTCTCTAATCGCCACACCTATTACACTGCTAACCATCTTTTCTTCTCAGAAGAATTCCCCAACAATGTGGATTTGAACAGACGCTGGGGCGCATATCTCCGAAAGCTAAAGCCACCACATCTACACTCGTTCCCTGAAGTGGCTTCCTTTATACAAATCTCAATGAAACCTTATTGGGAGAGATTAAGATAGTATTATCCCCAAAAGTTACGGAAAATAAATTTATTTTCCGTAACTTTGGGGGTAATCTTTGGTTTCCTTCCTATACAATTATGGTGATGGGATTATAGTTCAGAGATTTCTTGCTCAGTGAGGCCATGGTAGATGATGATTAGCCCTAGATTTTAGTGTAAACCCATTTGTCGATAGTATGGGTAGTAGAAGAGAAGGTTATACCTATTTTATACAGAGTGCGACCATCGGCTGAATAGGGGATGGCGTATCCCTTTTTGTCAATTTGACGCAAGGCTGCGCGTGGAGTGCCATCTAGTTTAAACTCCATTACATATACAAGATTTGGTGTTGTAGAAACCATGTCTATCCTGCCCCCAGCAATGTTTATTTCGCTGTGGGTATCAATTCCGAGCATGATGAACATCTGATAAACCATCAAATGATAGAATCTCTCGATAGGATTCTCTTCATCTTTTACAAGAGATTGATAGGGAGCCGATGCGATTAGTGACTTTAATTGAGCCAACCAACCGTCGATATCTCCATTCATCACCATTCGCTTTATTTGATTTAGGCGATAGGGGATATTTCGGCTTACGCCCATATACATAGGTATAAGTTGTTCCATGAGGGCTTCTCTAACCTCTCCATTTGGCATAGCTAAACGGAAAAACCCTCCGTCCGACTCGGCAATCGTGAGGTATCCCGTCTGGTATAAGAGAGGTATGGGGTTGTCTTTGTCGTATTTATTCGATAACTCTTTTTCGCTATACCATACAGTGAGAAGTTCTGATACATCGAATTTCGATTGGGATAGATAGTCTATGAATATTTTTGAGGTGCCACTCATGACCCAATAGCTGCCCAGTTCGTGTTTGTCGAGGGCGTTGAGAAGGCTGAAGGGGTTGAATACTTTTTCTTCTGCTTTAGAAAAGCGATAACCGTCATATTTCTGCTTGAGGACGCCTACCATTTCCTCGTAACCGCATCCAGAGGCAGTGGCCATTTTGTCAATGCCATCTCTTAAATATTCGTGGGCCTCAGCCTGGGTGATGCCACAGATTGTGGCATAGCGATGATCCATCGAGATGTCAGTGAGATTGTTTAGGTCTGAGAAGATAGACAGGTGCTGGAAGCGAGCTACGCCTGTGAGCATGGCGAATCGTATGTATTTGTCTTGGGCTTTGAGTTGGGAAAAGAAACCGCGCAGGAAATCTTGCATCTTCTCCAATTCTTTGTCATCTGAGAGATAAGCCAACAGGCCCTTGTCATATTCGTCTATAAGAATAACTACTCCTTGTCCTTGCTGGCGCGATATTTGTTCAATGAGATTGCCAAACCGGGCCCCAGCGTCTTTCAGAATTGGAGAAATCTCGATTCCATATTGTTTAGCATAGGCCGAGAGCTTGTCTTGGAGATAGTCGTTTATGGTTGACAGATTGATGTTGCCTGTGGCATTGAAGTCAAAATGCAACACTGGGTAAGACTTCCAACCCTTCTCCAAACTATTGATTTTGAGCCCAGCGAAAAGTTCTTTGTGCCCCTTGAAATATTCCTCTATTGTAGTTAAGAGCAAGCTCTTGCCAAATCTACGAGGACGCGACAAGAATATGCATTGATCGAGATTGGCTATCTCGTAAATCAAAGCGGTCTTATCGATATAGACATACCCATTTGTGCGGAGTTTGGAGAAATCCTGTATGCCTATAGGATATTTTAGGGGAGCTTGAGCCATAATCAATAGTCATTAAACAATTACATCGCAAATTTACACAAAAATCTTGGATTTAGCGAGATAATTCTCCATTTCATTTGATTTCTGAGGAGGAGATTTGGGAAAGACTACAGCTGCTCTCCGAGGACAGGCCAGGCGTCGGGGTCGAAGTGCATTTTGCGGATGATGAGGGTGGAGGCGCCATCGAGCGAGGCAGCATAACCGTGAGCCATGAAATACCATTGGCCGTCAAATTGATAGGCCGAGGTGTGGCCTACGCCATAATAATCAGCATCAGGCCCAGCGATAACCGTTCCGCCACCCAAGGCCATATCCTTGCCATCGCGGTCGAGGTAGGGACCAGTCACATCGCGCGAGCGACCGACAACCGTCTTGTAATTGCTATCGGCGCCCTTGCAGCAATAGTCCCATGAGGCGAAGAGGTAGTAGTAATCACCATTGCGGATAATAAACGGGGCCTCGATGGCATTTGGTCCCGCATCGGGGGCTTGATTGGCGCGCTCCAAATCGGCGGCAGAGATAAGGGCCGACTCTGAGCCGCGCTCATAGCGCCGCGCTATGGTTTTGGGTTCGCCCTTAGGGGTTTTGAAGTCGCTATCCAACTGCACGAGCTGAATGCCATCCCAGAACGAGCCCCATGTCAGCCACGGCTGCCCTGCAGAGTCAAGAATCAGATTGGGATCAATGGCATTCCAATCAGTGAGCCCAGGGGCGCTGGCCACCACCAACCCTTGGTCCTCCCATTTATAATCCGGCGATTCCGGGTTGAGAGTCTTGTTGGTCATCAGTCCTATTGCCGAGCGATTCTTGCCAAAGGTCGAGCAGCTATAATACAGGTACCATGTGTCGCCCACCTGCTGGATATCAGGGGCCCAAGTATGGCCGCGATAGCTGGGCACTGCTACGGTAGCCCACTCTGGCACCTCGGGCATGACATGCGGGGCATGGCTCCATAGGCGCAAATCGGTCGATGTCATCTGTCCGATTTGCATGCCAGTGGAAAAGATATAGTACTTGCCGTCGCACCTTGCCATCACGGGGTCATGCACCCCAGGATTAGCCATCGGTTCGGTCGGGAAGGGTCGGGGAGGCCGCTGTCCTCCCTCTTGCGCCATCGCGCCCACTGCCGCTATCCCCAGCAGCAAAATCATAATCCGTCTCATATCCATTACATTTTTTGCGAATTTCGGAATTTTAGTAACTACTCAGCGATTCTGAAGTAAAAATTTTTGTAACAATTAAATTTTT
>JAJBUH010000094.1 GCA_020860445.1 Bacteroidales bacterium
ATCCTATATATTTCTTATTATAGCCTTATTTGGATGTAGGAATGATAAGAAGGACATTCTTATCTCCCCTACATCAGAATATCCCCTAAGCCTAATCAATTGGGATATTCCACTGAGTGATAGAGATTACACTCCTCACTATGAGGTCATAGACCTGGATGAGGCTTTTGGCATTTCATTGCCAAAGGATAGCACTGAGTGGGCGGGTAAGAGAGGCGAAATCTTATGTCATGTTTCTTCCGATACAGAGAGAGCAGTTTGGTTGGATGTAAAGACCGACATGGACATCACTGTGGCCATTAATGGAGAAGAAGTCCGGCGTTGTGATGTTGAAGATCAGAATTTCTATCCATTCACACTACAACATGGAGACAATTCTATATCCATCGATGTGCCTCTCGACAATGAGGTGCCCCGAATGGAGGCATGGTTCTGCGACAGCGCAGAGGTTGTGCGCCGCTTAGTGCGCGAGCAATGCGGCAAAGCCATCTATCCCGTCATAGATGGCGATACGCTCCTGGCAGTGTTCACCAAGCCTTATTGGAATGTCATTCCCGCCCCTTCGGTCCTAACTTTCATAGATGCCAATGGCGATACCGCTGAGGCCATTACGGTGCAGCCCGGCGATTCAATCGTTTCTACTCCCAATATTAAACCTGAGCACGCTTACCGCTGCCAATGGGCATTCTGCGGCGACAGCACCGAGCAATTCGTTATGGTGGGTGACCCGGATACAATCAACCAATCCTACCATACTAAACTGGAATCGGCTCACATTGACGACCGCGCCCGAATCGAGGCTGAGGAAATACTGTGGCGCTTAGACTTTCTTCTCTCCCATTCCTCGCGCGAGGATGATTGGTGGTGGGAATTCAAGCTGCCAGTGCTCGCCTACCGATTGGAGCAACTGTTGTCGCAAAACACCACTTCACCTGAAGGGCTAAATCTTGTCACCTACTCCTCCCCCATAGATGGCGAGAGGCAAAGATACATCGCCGTGGCTCCATTTCAAATACCAGACAATGAAAAGCTGCCCACAGTGTTGATCCTTAGGCCATTCATTGAGAATTACCATCCGTTCTTCGGTTCGCCCCAAATGGCTCGGCAATGGTCAATCAACAAGCTTCAGGCCCTATGCGACCAATACGGCTTCATAGCCCTGATGCCAGAAGCGCGAATGGCACTCAACGAACTTGTCAACCCCGTTACCGATCAAGAATTAATGGCTGCGCTCCATGACGCTGCCAACCGCCTCCCAATCGACACTGCTCGTCTATTCCTCCAAGCCAATTGCAGCGGCGGTTTCCGAGCCTTGCAACTGGCAGTGCTCCATCCCGACCTATTCAAGGGCATCGGCCTCTATGCGCCAATGTACCAGACTGCCCACCCATCGCCTCAGGAAAAAGAAATGCATAGCCGTCTCTCCTCCCTCAAAGGCATGCCCATCCTTGTAGTTGGAGACCCCAAGGATGGCCACAGCCCTGTGGCTACTTATCGCCAATTGGTCGATGATGCCCACAGCCTCGGCATCCCCCTCACCCTGCGCCTCCGCAGCTACGCCGGCATGGACTATAATGTCTTCCTCTCCGGCCCAGAGACTTTCCAATTCTATGATGAAATACTGAGGAGAAATTGATAGATGAAGCCTTGGCCGGACATATTTAGGAAATCAATCGACATCGCCTTTTGGGTGATGGCAGCGGGTGTGGCTCTGCTGGTGGCTTATGCGGCTGGGAGGATCTTGGTCGCAGACCAGTTTGTGATACCCACCAACTCGATGATGCCCACCCTGCAGCCCGGCGACCGCGTAATAGTCGACAAGACGACCATGGGCGCGCGCATCTACCGCAATCTGGATTTCAAGCCCGAAGGGCAACGGCTTGAGGCATTTCGGCTGAAAGGACGGCGCCGACTGCATGCCGGCGATGTGGCTGTCTTCAACTTCCCAATCATCGATGACACGATATCGTTCCGCATCAACTATGTATATTGCAAGCGGATAGCGGCCGCGCCAGGCGACTCCCTATGGGCCGTCGGCGGCTATTACCGCAACAGCAACTGCCCCGGCCTGATAGGCTCGGAAACGGCTCAAAAGCGCCTCGCCGACCTAAAAGAAAAGCCCGTCGGATTCGAGGGCTGGGAAATGGGCGATTCCTCCTGGGGCTGGACCATCCGCGATTTCGGCCCATACTATGCCCCTCGGCGCGGTGACCTAATCGCCCTTACGCCCAAGGAGGGACGCCTCTATCGCCGCATACTCGAGCATGAGACGCACAGGGCGATCGAGGTGGACGATTCCCTGGGAATCGTGCTCGCCGACGGCGAGCCATATCCCATGCACGAATTCCAAGACAGCTATTATTTCATGGCTGGCGACAATGTGACGGACTCCTACGATTCCCGCTACTGGGGCCTTGTGCCTGAGGAGCACATCGTGGGCGCAGTCACCCTCATCACCTATTCCAAAAACCGCAGCGACGGCTCGCTCCGCCGCGATAGAATCCTTAAATCATTATGAACGGCAAAAGCTTACATCTGGTTGATTGGTTGGCCATCGCCCTCTTTTTGTGGGTGGCGGCAAGAAGTTGCGTAAATTCGCCTTACCCTTGCGGCGAGTCTATGCTGTGTCTCACAACATGCTTGGGCATCTACATAGCGGCTTGGTGCCTCATCGGCGCCGTTAAAATCGGCAGGGAAATCGCCTTGTGGGTGATTGTGGGCACCGGAGCATTCGAGGCGGCGTTGGCTTTGTGCCAACTCGCCGGATTCGTCAGATCGGGCCACCCCGACTATCTGATGACTGGCACGTTTCTCAACCCCGGTCCCTTAGGCGGTTTCCTCGCTGTCAGCGCTGCGGCCGCTGCCGCAAGCTATGCCCAGAGGCAAAGCAATCTGATGCTCGGCGCAATGGGCTTGATCATGGTGGCATTGGCTGGCACATGGAGCCGCTCGGCGTGGATAGCACTGTGCATCGGGCTATTGCCACTGGCATGCGCTTGGTATATCAAGAAGATTCGTCCTTTTTCTGCCTGGTGGATTGATATCGGGATTCTTATCTGCATTATTGTCCTCATGATATGCCTGATGAGAATTGCGATATACATGAAATACGAATCCGCCATGGGCCGATGGTCGATGGCTCAGATAGCATATAAGGCTTGGACTGTCCACCCAATCGCTGGCTGGGGAGGCGGCAGCATGCTCCATGCAATGTCAGAGGTCCAAAGGGAATACTACGCCTTGCATCCTCAGTCATGGATGGTATATCTGGGTGGGGTTGCCGATTACCCGTTTTGCGAACCCCTGCGCATAGCCGTCGACTATGGCGCCATTGGGCTGGCATTATTCATTGGGCTGATAGCATCGGCGCTGCGCAACCTATGGCGAGGATGCCGGGGCGGATTTTGCGCTCTGCTGACCTTGGCAATATTCTCAATAGGATCTTATCCGCTGTCGCTATGGCCGTTTTGCATTCTGGGCTCTATATTGCTGGCCATAGCGGCAGATTGCCAACCATCGAGGGAGAGTGTCGGCCTGCGGGTCGCGCTCGGCTCCATGGGCGTGGCTGTCACCGTCTGCGCCGCATTGGCCATGCAGCCCTACCTGAGAGCAGAAAGACAATACCAGAAGTTCCAAGGCATGGCGCATCCCTCCCTGCTGAAGTCTTACGCCGAGATTGAGCCGTGGATGCGCGCCGACAAGCATTTCCTGTT
Organism: Bacteroidales bacterium; assembly: GCA_020860445.1. Lineage (GTDB taxonomy): Bacteria > Bacteroidota > Bacteroidia > Bacteroidales > Muribaculaceae > CAG-873. The sequence continues at coordinate 3,714 of JAJBUH010000094.1, forward strand.
CGACTACGGCAAGGCTCTGCGCGAGGCTGGCCGCCTCAATGAGAGCAACCATTGGCTGAGGCAAGCCGTATTGGTATGCAACGACCCTATGCCCCGGGTGCTGATTGGCCGCAATTACGAGGATATGGGCGCTACCGACCGTGCTCTTGACTTTTATCGACAAGCCCACGAGATGCTTCCCAACCGATTCTATCCCACATATCGGCGCATGAAACTGTATGAGGCCCTGGGCGACACCCCCAATGCCAAGAGGGCAGCCCATGATATGCTGGCAATCCATCCCAAAGTAGTCTCACAGGCTACGCAGGATATGTACCGCGAGGCGGTAAATGTGATTGTCGACCTAGAATTTTTGAAGCGAATGGGTCCTACCGACATGAATAAGCCTCTCAGATAAAAAATTTTTGACTAACTTTCCATCTTTAGGGGTTAGTTGGGGAATTCCTACTGTACAGAAG
>JAJBUH010000054.1 GCA_020860445.1 Bacteroidales bacterium
GCATAGCGACCGATGCCGCTTAGCCAGCATCTAATTTTTTAACGGACTATTGATGGCACAAACCGACCTAAAATCACTTAAGCAACGCATCGTCGAGGCCACCAAGATGGACCTCCCGGATGATCTGCTGCACGAGCTGCTGAGCTCGATGACAGAGATCAAGGCCAACACCTACGATGTGATCTCTCCTATCGGAGAGGTGGATACCAACCTGTACCTGTGCAAGCAGGGGATTGTACGCTATGTCTACAACTCAGGCAATCGCGAGGTGACGCATTACTTCGCTCCCGCCGGGCATATCCTCGTGTCTTGGCATTCCTATTTCCACGGGCTGCCTTCGTTCTTCCAGATGGAGGCATGCTGCAAAAACACCGTGGTGCTGCGCCTGCCCAAGGAGAAATTTGACGAGATGGTGCGCAAGTCGCACATCTTCGCCCAGTGGGTAGTCAACTTCTACCACAGCCAGTTCTTCCTCTTCGAGCGCAAGATTGAGCTATTCAAGGGCGATGCGCGTCAGCGCTTCGATGCCCTACTCGCAAATCGTCCCGACGTAGTGCGGCATGTGCCTCTCGGCATCATCGCCTCCTATCTCGGCATCACACCCCAGTACTTGAGCACTCTGCGCAAACTCTCGGTCACCAAGAGATAGCGCATCATACTAATGCCGATCATTGAGCCTATGGAGCTGAGCCTCGACGTAAGGAGTAGGCCGCAGCCTGTAGGCTCTCTCTAAATATTCATGAGCCTGATGGCGGTCGCCAGTCAGATTATAATAATTGCCGAGCTGCAGCAGAGCCTCATAATTGGGATTTTCGCCCTCGGCAAGTCGGCGCCACACCTCCACGGCCTGATCTATCTGGCCATCTTGCAGATAGCCATCGGCCAGGTCGAGCTGATATTCTTGATTGTCTGGAGCGCCGCCAAGCATCTTTTTGGCATACACTATGATTTGGGGCCCATTGCGGCGAAACAGGTAGTAACGGAGCAGGTAAGCGTCAAGCGGCCTCTCCATCCAAGGATTATTCACCACAGCTTGCAGCATGAAATGCTCGTAGAGATGGCCCTCGTCGATCTGAAAAGAATATTTCTGCACATTGGTAAGCACCGAATCAAGCGACACGCCGTGATGCATGGCATCAGACAGCAGGGTCATCGAGCGTAAAGTATCCCCAAGCATCTCGGTAGCCACTATCGCTCGGCCATATGTGTCTGGCACTTTTGGCCTCTGCTGTAGCATGAAATTGTACATGGCGGCAGCGCTCGCCCACTCTTGATGGTCAAAAAATCGGTCGGCTTTTCCTTGTGTGTTTTCATAGCTGGCCGAAAAATCATTGCTCGCATCAGTCTGCGCCATTCCAGTGGCAGCGCATACCAATGCGAGCACAATAGTTAGAATCTGGCTTTTCATCATAATTTCCTTTATTTCTTTAACAAAAAGCCAGGCAATAAGGTTCAATCTTAGCGCGCTGCAAGCAGCGCTTATACCATAAAGCCGCAAGGGCATAAAACCACAAGTTTTAATATCCTTGTGGTTTTATGCCCTTGCGGTTTTGTGGGCTAAAAGGTGCCTCGCACCTTCAGAATTGATTTATGACCTTATTACAGGAATTTATCCCCAAATTTGAGCTTGGCATCGTTGACCATCTGCTTGATGCCTTGCTCCTCGCTCTTGGGGCAGATGAGCAGCACATCGCCGGCATCGGCCACGATGTAGTCGTGCAGCCCTTGCACCACCACCAACTTCTCGCCGCTAACGGCGAAGATATTGCCCGAGCTATTGTGGGCAAGCACGTTGCAGCGCTGCACCACATTGCCCTCGCGGTTTTTGGGCGAATTGTCAAACAGAGCGCTCCAGGTGCCGAGGTCGTTCCAACCAAAGTCAACGCACTCGACATAGACATTCTTGCTCTTCTCCATCACGGCATAGTCGATCGATATGCTCAAGCACCCGGGGAAATGATAGTCAATAAATTTCTTCTCGGCCGGGGTGCCATAGTCGCCCTCGCCATGGTCAAACACTTGGGCAATCTCGGGGGCATACTCATGCAGAGCCTCGATTATCGATGAGGCGCGCCACAGGAAGATGCCAGAGTTCCAGAAGAACTCGCCTGAATCGACAAAGACCTTGGCCAGCTCGCGGTCAGGCTTCTCGGTGAAGGTCTTGACGTGCGAGATTCCAGGCTCTACCTCCTTGCCTATCTGGATATAGCCGTAGCCAGTCTCGGGGCGTGTGGGCTTAATACCGAGGGTGAGCAGAGCATTGCGGCTCTCAACAAACTCAAAGCCGCGCAATATGCTGGCCTCGAAGTCGCGGTCGCGAGTGATGAGGTGGTCGCTTGGTGTCACAATCATCGATGCCTCGGGGTCGATGGCGCGGATATGGTATGCAGCCCAAGCGATGCAGGGAGCGGTGTTGCGGCGAGCTGGCTCGAGCAGGATTTGGCTGTCTGAGATTTCGGGTAGTTGTTCTTTGATGAGGGGAGCGTATTGTGCGTTGGTGACAATGATTACATTCTCTTTGGGCACCACGGGCAGCACACGGTCGTAACTCATCTGCAGCAATGAGCGGCCAGTGCCAAGGAAGTCAATGAATTGCTTGGGTCGAGATTCACGGCTGTAAGGCCAGAAACGGCTGCCAATGCCGCCACACATGATCACGCAATAACGATGCGTCTTTTGTTGGTCCATAATGAGGTGTCTAAAATTAGTTTTTTGCTTTTTGTCTACTTTTGACTTAATTTGGATTAAGAAACACTCGACGCAAGTGAAATATGCGGCAAAATATTTGACTAATCCTCTGAAATACTCTACATTTGCATGGTTTTACAAATCAGTAACTATTTCAAGCTAATGCATGAAAAACACACACTTGTCCCTCTTGCGCAATCGTCAATCCTCGGATAGGCCCTGCGCCATGATTTGAGAGAAAAGCTCGGGCTTGTCGATGTTGACAAGGTCGGGCTTCTTTCTTATAGCCTCGGTGTATAGGCTGTCGCTCGCCTCCTGGATGGCGCCCATCACTTTTATGCCGTGGCTGTGGCAATAGTCGAGCAGCTCGGGGGTCAGACTCGGCACCTCGGTCTCGATGTAGGCTGGCTTGCATACCTGTTGCCACTCTTTGACTCTCTCCACATTTGAGGCATTGACCTTGATGGGCATCTCCGGGGCAAGTTGCATAAACTCGCGCAGCATAGCCGAATCGGCAAACCAGTAGAAGCTCTCCTCGGGGCGGATGCCCTTGCGGTGCAGCAACTCTACAAACAGCGGTATAGCGGTGCCGCGCTTTACGTCGAAGAAGAATCCGCACTCTCCCCTCAGCGAATCGAGCATCATCTCGATAGTGGGGAAGGTGGTGTTGACATAGCTGGGTCCGAACCAAGAACCGGCATCGAGGGTATCGAGGTCGGCGCTGAGCCAGTCGGCGATGCGCCCCGAGCCGTTGGTGGTGCGACCCAGGGTATCATCGTGCAGATTGTAGAATACGCTGTCTTTGCACATCCTTACATCCAATTCTACCCAGTCGGCCCCATGCTCGAGTGCGGCTCGGGCTGACGGCAGAGTGTTCTCTGGGGCAAGATGGTTGGCGCCTCTGTGCACAACTATTTCTATCTTTTGGTCATCGACTTGTTGCTTGGCACGATTTGAGCAAGCATTCATTCCGAGCAAAGCGGCGCAGAGCAGCGCCAATGATATCAGTGAGAGGGTTCTCATGGTCTTTCTCGTTTAGCACCACAAAATTAACAAATTATTCCCTTATGTCCAAATTAAAAAACAAATAAGCTCCAAATTCCTCGGATTTGGCATTTTTTCACTCCAGAATCTGCAAATTAAATGCAAAGAGTTTGCAAACTAATTCCAACCTTATCTCTATGTCACTGAAATTTTGTAATTTTGCACTTAACTATGGGATCAATATACATACTCGAAGGGGTTTTGATCTACATTTATGGATTTGATCATAATCCTCCCCATCTCCACATACGCCATGGAGATGAAGAATTCATTATTAATATTAAGGATAGGAAAGTTGAGGGAAATGCGTAGAACAAGACTTTAAAATTAGTAAATGAATTCATAGATAAACATTTTGAAGAATTGTTAACACTATGGGATAAAGCCCAAAGAGGTGAAAAGATAGATAAAATGTCTCATTAAATACATGGTAATATGA
>JAJBUH010000238.1 GCA_020860445.1 Bacteroidales bacterium
ACCATGTAGGATGTAAGGAATCATTGAGTTTCCTTAGAATCGCTGAGTAGTTACTTACACACAACTATCGTATTTATGAGCAACCGACTGAAAGTGTATTGCAAGAACATCGAGCAATACGTCGACATAAACGGCGGAGAAACCCTGCTGGAGATTGCCAAGATGGTGAATCTGGACTTTGAGCCTATCTGCGCCCGCGTCAACAACAAGACCGAAAACCTGTACTTCCCGGTATTCACGCCCAAGCAGGTAGAGTTCCTGTCTAAGGAGAGCAGCAGCGGCAACCGTTGCTACATACGTTCGCTGTGCATGGTGCTGTACAAGGCTTCGCAGAACCTATACCCCGGCACGCGCCTGAAAATATCCCACTCGATATCAAAGGGTTATTTCGGCAAACTCATCGGACGCTCACCCAAATACCCAGCCGACGAAAACGGCAACATCTTCATCACCAAGGAGTTGGTAGCAGCCCTCAAGGAAGAGATGCAACGCATCGTCGATGCCGACATCGAATTTCAGCGCAAAGAGCGCCTCACCCGCGATGCCATCACAATATTCAAGAACCAAGGCCTCGACGACAAGGTAACCCTGTTGGAGACAATCCGCGAACTCTACACCATATACTACAAACTCGACGGCCTATGCGACAGCTACTACGGCACCTTGGCGCCGCGCACCGGCATGCTCAATGTGTTTGACCTGCGCCCCTACAAGGACGGCTTCCTGCTCACCGGATTCGACAAGGACAATCCCGATGTGCCGCCACAGCATGTGACTCAGGAGAAGATGTACAAGGCATTTACCGACTACATCGAGTTCAACAATATCGTAGGCGTACGCAATGTGGGCGAACTCAACAAGACCGTGCTTGCTGGCCGCACTCCCCTGCTTATCAATGTGGCCGAGGCTCTGCATGACAAATATCTGAGTCGCATCAGCGATGAGATTACTCGCCGCTACCACGAGGGCGGAGCAAGAATCGTGCTGCTCGCCGGTCCCTCCAGCTCGGGTAAAACAACCACTACCAAGCGCCTGGCAATCCAGCTGATGACCAATCTGCTCAAGCCGCAGATGGTATCGCTCGACAATTACTTTGTTGACCGCGACCACACTCCCCACGACGAGACCGGCGACTACGATTACGAATCGCTCTACGCCCTCGACTTGGAGAAATTCAACAAGGATCTGTGCGACCTACTCGATGGCAAGGAGGTGTTCCTGCCCACCTACAATTTCAAGACCGGCAGCCGCGAATACAAGGGTGACAGCATCAGGCTTGAAGACCGCTCGGTGCTGCTTATCGAGGGCATCCACGGCCTAAACCCAGAGCTAACGGCCCATATCGATGAGAAGATGAAATTCCGCGTGTACGTATCCGCCCTCACCACCCTATCGATTGACGACCACAACTGGGTGCCGACTACTGACAACCGCCTGCTGCGCCGCATAATCCGCGACTACAAATATCGCGGCTCATCGGCCGAAGAGACGCTGAAGCGTTGGCCATCAGTGCGCCGAGGCGAAGAGAAGTGGATATTCCCCTATCAGGAGAATGCCGACGCGACATTTAACTCATCGCTCATCTTCGAGCTGGGCGTGATGAAGAATTACGCTGAGGAAATCCTGAGCCAGGTACCCCGCGATGTGCCCGAATTTGGCGAGGCTTACCGTCTGCGCAAATTCCTAAGCTATTTCCTCCCCATCGAGGAGAAGAACATCCCCTCAACCTCACTGCTCCGCGAGTTCCTCGGCGGCTCCTCATTCCGCTACTAAAACGAAAAATGAAGAATGAAAAATGAAAAATAGCCATCCGGATGGCCATTTAATGAAAAATGAAAAATACCATCCGGATGGGCATTCTTCACTTTTCATTCTTCATTTTTCACTTTTCATTTTTCATTTGCTATGCGTTGTTTGTATTTTTCATTATTCATTTTTAGTTTTTCATTTCTCTGCGGGCATGAGGTGTGGAGAGAGGCAAATGCGCCCATCGATGAGCGCGTGGCCGACTTGGTGCCTCGATTGACATTGGATGAAAAGATAAGCCTGCTCAGTTTTGAATCGCCAGCCATCGAACGCCTGGGCATTCCCCATTATGAATGGTGGAACGAGGCCCTGCACGGTGTGGGCCGCAGCGGCTTGGCTACAGTCTTTCCGCAATCGATAGGCATGGCCGCTTCGTGGAATCCAGAATTGCTTGAGCAAGTATTCTCGGCAGTCAGCGACGAGGCTCGCGCCAAAAACACCCATTATCGCCACCAAGGGCAACCCCTCAAGCGCTACCAAGGCCTCAGCTTTTGGACACCCAACATCAACATATTTCGCGATCCGCGCTGGGGACGCGGCCAAGAGACCTACGGCGAGGACCCCTATTTGACCTCAGCCATGGGCCAAGCGGTGGTAAGAGGTCTACAGGGACCAGACCCCGAGCATGTCAAAACTCTGGCTTGCGCCAAGCATTATGCAGTGCATAGCGGCCCCGAATCAACACGCCATAGCGTCAATATCGATGATGTGAGCGAACGCGACCTGTGGGAAACCTACCTCCCAGCATTCAAAGATTTGGTCACCAAGGCCGATGTGCGCCAGGTGATGTGCGCCTACCAGCGGTTTGACGGCAAGCCATGCTGCGGCAACGACCAGCTGCTGCAAGAGATATTGCGCAAAGAGTGGGGCTACAAATATCTGGTGGTTACAGACTGTTGGGCTCTCTCTGACTTCCACCAGCCGCAATATCACGGCGTGACAGAAACGGCCGCTGAGGCAGGAGCCATGGCGGTAAGAGCCGGCACTGACCTGGAGTGCGGCGTAACCCTCAAGCGTCTGGGCGAGGCCGTGGAGCAAGGATTAGTCACTGAGGCTGACATTGACCAAGCGCTAAGCCGAGTGCTGTATCAACGATTCGCCTTAGGCGAACTCGACCCCGACTCCTTTATCCAATGGACGTGCATCCCCCTAAGCGTAGTCGACAGTCCTGAGCATCAAGCTCTGGCCCTGCAGATGGCCCTGGAATCCATAGTGCTTTTGGCCAACAATAACAACATTCTACCGCTAAATAGACACCAAAAGGTGGCCCTGATGGGTCCCAATGCGGCTGACTCGGTGATGCTATGGGGAAATTACAATGGCACGCCATCACATACTATCACCCTGCTCGAGGCTTTGACAGATAGATTTGGCGAAGATTTGATTTATGACCGCGCGTGCGACATTGCTGATGATCTCAACGAATTGGTATCCCCAGAAGACCACGCTACTGACGATCCGCGGCCAAATGAGCAACTCGTCACCCAAGAATTAGACATACCAGCCTCGTTGGCCCGCGTGGCCGATGCCGACATTGTGATTTGGGCGGGAGGCATCACTCCCCATATCGAGGGCGAAGAAATGCCTATCAATATCGACGGATTCAAAGGAGGCGACCGCACCAAAATCGAACTCCCCAATGTACAAACCCGCATGCTGCGCGCTCTGCGCGAGGCTGGGAAAAAAGTGGTGATTGTAAATTTCTCGGGTTCGGCTATGGCAATCGACCCCGACCTATATGATGGTATGCTCCAAGCTTGGTACCCCGGCCAAGCCGGAGGCGAAGCCATTGCCCAAGTGCTGATGGGCGAATACAACCCATCGGGGCGTCTGCCAGTCACATTCTACAAAAGCACAGAGCAAGTCCCAGCCTTTGAGGATTACTCGATGGAGGGTCGCACTTATCGATATCTGCGCCAAGAGCCCCAATATCCGTTTGGTTACGGGTTGAGTTATTCTGATTTTCAATACGGACAGGCTACAGCTAAGGTGACTGATGGTGATGAACCAATAGTTGAAATAGAATTTCCCCTGACCAACATAGGCTCTCTCGCTGGCGATGAGGTGGCCCAAGTGTATCTGCGCCGCGATGCCGACACAGGGGGACCAAACCGATCATTGCGCGCTTTCCAGCGCCTGCATCTCAACCCTGGCGAAACTGTAACAGTCAGATTCACCCTATCAGGCGATGACCTATCCACCTTCAATCCCGATACCGAGGTCATGGAAATTATCCCCGGCTCCTACACCCTCTACTACGGCCCCAACTCTTCTACCC
>JAJBUH010000090.1 GCA_020860445.1 Bacteroidales bacterium
TGGTAATATGATACTTAAAATAATTGATGCTGAATATAAAGGAAACCATTCTATCCTTTGTTTTTTCAACACAGGAGAAAGGCGTTTGATGGATTTCACCCAACTCCTTCAATATCCTGCATTCCAAGAATTGAAGGATGAAAAGAAATTCCGCCAATTTGGTCTAGACAATACTTTGTTTTGGGCTAATGGAGCAGACATAGCCCCAGAGTATTTATTGGAAAATGGTAGTCCAGTTTAATCTAAATCCCCCATTAAACCAATTGGGGATTTTGTTCTCTAATAACTAATAACTTAAACACCTACACTAAGTGTCAATCGACAATATCATACAGCAAGCAGTGAGCCGCGCTCTGGAGGAGCTGTACGGCATCCAGGCCGCGCCCGAGACCATCGTGCCTCAGGCCACTCGCAAAGAATTTGAGGGCAACCTCACAGTGGTAGTCTTCCCTTGGGTCAAGACCGCCCGCAAAGCCCCTGATGCCGTGGCTAAGGAGATTGGCCAATGGCTCGTTGACAATGAGCCGGCAGTCAAGGAATTCAACGCCGTCAAGGGCTTCCTCAACATAGTAATCGAGCCTACCTACTGGTGCTCAGTACTCGAGCATGTGCTCGCTGAGCCCAACTACGGCATCAAGCCCGTCACCGACGAGAGCCCTCTGGTAATGGTCGAATACTCATCGCCTAACACCAACAAGCCCCTTCACTTGGGCCATGTGCGCAACAACTTGCTCGGCTACAGCCTGGCTCGCATCCTCGAGGCTTGCGGCAACAAGGTGGTCAAGACCAACATTGTCAACGACCGTGGCATCCATATCTGCAAGTCGATGCTGGCTTGGCAGAAATGGGGCAACGGCGAGACCCCCGAGAGCTCGAGCAAGAAGGGCGACCATCTGATTGGCGACTACTATGTGCTGTTTGACAAGCACTACAAGCAAGAGGTAGCCGACCTCGTGGCCCAAGGCATGAAAGAAGACGAGGCTAAAAATGCCGCTCCCCTGATGCAAGAGGCTCGCGAGATGCTGCGCCGCTGGGAGGCCAAAGACCCCGAGGTGCGCGCACTGTGGCAGATGATGAACGACTGGGTCTATGCCGGATTTGACGAGACCTACAAGCGCATGGGCGTAAGCTTTGACAAGATATACTACGAGTCAGAGACCTACCTCGAGGGCAAGGAAAAGGTGCTCGAGGGCTTGGAGAAAGGCATCATGTACCGCAAAGAGGATGGCTCGGTATGGGCCGACCTCACCGCCGATGGCCTGGACCACAAACTGCTGCTGCGCTCCGACGGCACCTCGGTCTATATGACCCAGGACATCGGCACAGCCAAGCTGCGCTTTATCGATTACCCCATCGACAAGATGATCTATGTCGTTGGCAACGAGCAAGAATACCACTTCAAGGTGCTGTCGCTGCTCCTCGACAAACTCGGATTCAAGTGGGGCAAAGACTTGGTGCATTTCAGCTACGGCATGGTCGAGCTCCCCGAGGGCAAGATGAAGAGCCGCGAAGGCACTGTGGTCGATGCCGACGACCTGATGGAAGAGATGGTGAGCACCGCTCGCCAGGTTAGTGCCGAACTCGGCAAACTCGATGGCCTCACCCCCGAGGAAATCGACAACATCACCGAAATCGTTGGCCTCGGAGCCCTCAAATACTTCCTGCTCAAGGTTGACCCGAGAAAGAACATGACCTTTAACCCCAAGGAGTCGATCGACTTCAACGGTAACACCGGCCCATTCATCCAATACACATACGCGCGCATCTGCTCGGTGCTGCGCCGCGCCGAGGAGCAAGGGCTCCTGGCCGAAGGCCAAGGATGCGAGGCCAAGGTCGAGCCTAACGATAAGGAAATCGAGCTGATACAAAAACTTGCCGACTTCCCAAGCGTTGTAGAAGAAGCAGGTCGCACCTTCTCGCCGTCATTGATTGCCAACTACGTCTACGATTTGGTCAAGACCTACAACCAGTTCTACCACGACTATTCGATCCTGGGCGAAGAAGACCCATGCGTGCGCGCTCTGCGCCTCGGCCTGTGCCAAGCCACAGCCAAGGTGATCAAAACCGCCACCTCCCTCCTGGGCATGCAAGTCCCCGAAAGAATGTGATGCATTTGTGAAACAACCCCTACGGGGTAGCCCCCTCGCAAAGCACTTTTGACTTTTGACTTTATACTTTTGACTTAATATATTATGGACAATTACAAGTATCCTCCACAGTACCGAGGCAATGGATTTTCCTCCTCGGCCGTATCAGTGGCCTCGCAGGCCCTCAAAGGCGTGTATCTGCGCATGACCTTCGGTTTGCTGATCACCGCCATAGTATCTTGGTTCCTTTCGCAATCTACTGGCTACATCACCTATATCAGCACCCATAGCTGGACAATGTGGGTGATTATCATCGCCGAGTTCGCTCTCCTCTTCGGTATCCAGGGAGCATTGATGAAACTCAGTTCGCCCGTAGCAGCCTTCCTATTCTATCTATTCTCGGCTGTCAACGGTGCCTGGCTGGCTCCGATATTCCTGGTCTACACCGGCACCTCGATTGCGAAGACATTCTTCATTACCGCTGGCACATTTGCCGCGATGAGCGTGTATGGCTATACCACCAAGCAGGACTTGACCAAGTTTGGCCAGTATCTGATCTACGCCCTCATCGGCTTGGTGATCGCCATGATTGTCAACATATTCACCAAGAGCTCGGCTCTCGACTGGATTATCTCAATCGTAGGCGTGCTCCTCTTCATCGGCCTTACCGCCTGGGACACCCAAGCCATCAAGCGCATGGCTGCCCAGATGCCCGCATCTGAGATTGGAAGGCTTGCCACTCTCGGGGCACTCAACCTGTACCTCGACTTTGTCAACCTCTTCCTCTTCCTGCTCCGCATCTTCGGCAACACCCGAGATTAAGAATAAAAAAAGCGGCCGACCCAGCTGGGTCGGCCGCTTTTTTTATTCTTCTTTGCTCTTTAGTTTCTCGGCGAGGTCGTGAGCCTTGTCAGCGGCCTTTTCTAAAAACTCGGCCATCTTGTCTTTGGCGGTGTGCTTGGCGCTGTCAAATTTTTCAGCGGCTTGCTCCTTGACATCGGCAAATTTCTGAGCTGCTTGCTCTTTGGCATCAGCCAGCTTGTCCTTAGCGTCGGCCAGTTTGTCGGCAGCCAATTCTTTGGCATCAGCCAACTTTTCGGCAGCGACAGTCTTGGCATCGGCCAACTTGTCAGCGGCTTCGACTTTGGCATCGGCTATTTCAGCCTTGGCTTCTTCTTCGGTAGCGGCAGCTTGAGCCTTGGCGGCATCAAGAGCGGCTTCGGCCGATTCCTTAGCAGCATCTACGCTCTTCTGAGCTTCTTGCTGGCTCAGGGCAGCCTGTGCATCGGCTACGGCCTGATTCATTTTTGCGCTTTTCATATCGATTTTGAGTTAAAAAGGTTGGTTATAATTTCGGTGTTATATTTCGGTTGTGATTGAATAACGTCTGCGCTCCCTCTTTGGTTTTTGCTACCAGCTTGGGCGTTTTGTCCTAAAAAAACGAGTAATAGGTCGATTTTCTGAAAAATTTCTCCAAAAATTTTTGGTATAATCAAAAAAGTACGTAATTTTGCGATGCGATCGGGCAGTGACGGCAGAGGCCGCCCTCCCTCGCTTGACAAGATAGTGGCACGCTTAGGGCGCCGCTCCCCCCGGGGATAACGGCCCTACCAACTTCCGAGAGGATAAAGCCTAATGAAGCGCACCGAGAAGTCGGCGACGTGCCCAATCAGATGTATGGTTGCCTGTATGTCGCTCACCCACCCAGGAGCGCGACATGCGGCTTTTTTTATTGTCCCTACCTTATCTCGTAGTTTATAACTTATACCTTATAACTTATACCTAAATCTAACCGTGATGGAAATCAAAGAAGCAATTGCTGGCACCCTCGAATCTGGCGACATCATGATCCGAATCGTGCCAGGGCAGAAGCCCGGGGTTGACATCAACCTCAGCAGCTCGGTTGCTTATCAGTTTGGCAACCAAATCAAGAGAGTGATCGCCGACACCCTGGCTGAGCTCGGGGTCGACGGCGTGACTGTCGAGGCCACCGACAAGGGAGCCCTTGACTGTACCATCAGAGCACGCGTCACTACGGCCGCTGTGCGCGCCACCGGCCGCGACGTGTGGAGATAACCAATCTTACAACACCTTAAGCATTATCATGGAAAGACTCAGAAGGACAATGATGTTTGTGCCGGGCAACAACCCCGGCATGATGGCCGACGCCCACATCTACGGCCCCGATTCGATCATGCTCGATCTCGAGGACTCGGTGACGATGGCCGAAAAAGACGCTGCGCGCTTGTTGGTGTACAACGCCCTCAAAACTATCGATTATGGCGACACCGAGATGGTGGTACGCATCAATCCCCTCAACACCCCCTATGGCCGCAAGGACATCGAGGCTGTGGTCAAGGCTGGCGTGGATGTGATACGCATGCCCAAGACCGAGACTGCCGAAGAGGTCAAGGAGGTTGAGGCTGAAATCGAGAAAGTTGAGCGCGAATTGGGTTGCGTAGGCCGCACCAAGATTATGGCCGCTATCGAGAGCGCTCTCGGTGTGGTCAATGCCTACGCTATCGCCACTGCCTCGCCCCGTATGATGGGAATCGCCCTCGGGGCCGAGGACTACACCGCAAACCTCAAGACACAACACACCCCCGACGGCGATGAGCTGCGTCTCGCTCGCGAGACCATCGTGGTCGCCGCCCGTGCCGCCGGTATTGACGCCCTCGATACCGTCTACTCAAACCTCAACGACATGGAGACATTCCGCCGCGAGGTAGAACTGATCAAGACCCTCGGATTCGACGGCAAGTCAATCATCAATCCGCGCCAAATCGAGGTGGTCAACGAGGTATTTGCCCCCACCGAGAAGGCTATCGACAAGGCTCTCACCATCCTTGAGGCCATCAAGGAGGCCGAGGCTAAGGGTTCGGGCGTGATTGCAGTCAACGGCAAGATGGTCGACCGCCCAGTGGTAATCCGCGCCCAGCGCACTATCGATCTGGCTATCGCTTCAGGAATCTTAAAGAAGGAGGATGTGATATGAAAACTCGCGAGCAACTCACTGCCCAAGCCGCCGAGCGCATGGGCAAACCCGTATACGATGACGCCAACCGCGCCAAAGCCACCGAGCAAAAGCTCGACATCCAGAAAAACAGCCCCAAGCTCGCCACGCTTGAGGAGGCTATCCGCAAGTCGGGCCTCAAGGACGGCGACACAATCTCATTTCACCATCATTTCCGCGCTGGCGACAAGGTGGTCAATATGGTTGTCGACAAGCTGGCCGAGATGGGATTCAAGAATCTGCATGTGGCAGCATCCAGCCTTCAGGACGTGCATGCTCCGCTGATTGAGCATATCAAAAATGGTGTGGTCACCAAGATTTCGACCTCGGGTCTGCGCGGCGACCTGGCCAAGGAGATTTCGATGGGTCTGATGGACGAGCCCGTAGTGTTCCGCAGCCATGGCGGCCGCGGCAGCGCTATCGCCAATGGCGACCTCCACATCGATGTGGCCTTTATCGGCGCGTCATCGTCCGACCCTCTGGGCAACGCCTGCGGATATTCGCGCTCTGAGAATGCCAAATCAATCTGCGGTTCTCTGGGCTATGCCCTGCCAGATGCGCGCTATGCCGACAAGGTTGTCATCCTCACCGACGACCTGGTGCCTTACCCCAACACTCCCAACTCGGTGTCGGAGCATGACGTAGACTATGTAGTTGAGGTTGACTCGGTTGGCGACAGCTCAAAGATATCATCCGGAGCAATCCGCGACACCAAGAATCCGCGCGACATCCTCCTGGCTCAGCAAGCAGCCAAGGTAATCCTCAACAGCGGATATTTCAAGCCGGGATTCTCAATCCAGACCGGCTCGGGCGGAGCCTCGCTGGCTGCCGTCAAATTCATACGCCAGGCCATGATCGACCAAGGCATCAAGGCATCGTTCGCCCTGGGCGGCATCACAGCCCACATGGTGAAGATGCACGAAGAGGGTCTCATCGACCGCCTGATCGATGTGCAATCGTTCGATAAGGTAGCAGCTGAATCGCTCAAAAACGACCCGATGCACAAAGAGGTCTCGGCTTGCGAATACGCTTCGGCCGACGAGCCCGGCTCAGCCACCCACTATCTCGACATAGTTATCCTCTCGGCTCTCGAGGCTGATGTTGATTTCAATGTCAATGTGTTGGTTGGCAGCGACGGCATCATCCGTGGCGCCATCGGCGGCCATCCCGACACCGCTGCCGATTCGGCCCTGTCAATCATCGTATGTCCGCTGCTGCGTGGTCGCATCCCGTGCATAGTCGACAAGGTGACTACGCTGATCACTCCGGGCTCGACAGTCGATGTGATTGTCACCGAGTATGGCATTGCTGTCAATCCTCGCCGTCCCGAGCTGGCCGAGCGTCTCAAAGCCGCTGGCCTCAACGTGGTCGACATCAACTGGCTCAAGGACAAGGCCCTCTCAATCATCGGCACCCCCGACCCGCTGCCCTTTGGCGACAAGGTTGTCGGCATCGTGATGAATCGCGATGGCTCAGTCCAAGACACCATATTAAACATCATAGAATAGACAGAAACCACAGATTTTCACAGATTATCACAGATTTTTTTAAATGACATTATTCTATAGATTTGATTCCCATATCGGAATCTGTGTAAATCTGTGAAAATCTGTGGTTTCTCCCATATCTTCAATAGAAACTATCCATGGTTACGTTGAATCAATTGCTTGAAAGCAGGGATAGGCGCCAAGAGCGCCAACGCCAACTGATTGCCGCCTACCCCGGCAAGGCTCTGGTTGTGCTCACTGTGGTGGCTCCGGGCACCGAAAAGCGCACCCCGGCGTCGCTTACAGTGGCGCAAGCGGCCACTCAGGCAATTGAGCAAGCAACCAAGGGACATATACTGCTCAGCGAGCAACTTGACCTCCCCACCGGCTACGAGGGCTGGTATCTGATAGAACAGTCTCCAGCCGAGGTCAAGAAGATGGCTTGCGCCATCGAGGAGGAGCACCCTCTGGGACGCTTGATGGATATCGATGTCATCGGTCCCGATGGCGTGCCTCTCAGCCGCCAAGACGCCGGATATCAGCAGCGCCGCTGTTTGATATGCGGTCGTCCGGCGCGAGTGTGCATGCGCGAGCGCACCCATACAGTAGATGAGCTGCTTGCAGCTATCAACCAAGCCGTCAGCCGCTATGGAGCAAACGATTGAACTGCGACAAATATCGCTCTCATCGCCTCGGCAGCGCCGCATCCTTGAAGGCCTCCTCAGCAAATGCGGCCTCAATGCTGACACGCTTCCGCCAATCTACATCGGAGCCTTTGACGCCGATGGCCGCTTGGTGGGCGGGGCTGGGCTTGATGGCAATGTCATCAAATGCGTAGCCGTCGACCCCGACTGCCGCGACTTGGCCATCACCAATTCGGTGGTGAGCCGACTGCTCTCAATAGCCCTTAGCGAGGGCCACTCAAATGTAATGGTCTACACTAAGCCCGAGCATGAGGTGAGATTTCGGTCGCTATCGTTCTCATTGGTTGGCCGTTGCCCGCAGGCGGTATTGATGGAGAGCCGCCGCGACGCCATTGGGGCTTACGCTCAGTATCTAAGCCAACGACGCAAACCGGGGTGTGCAGCCGTAGCGGTGATGAATTGCAATCCCATGACCCTTGGTCATCGCTATCTGATTGAGCAGGGAGCCAAGAGGTTTGACCATCTTTTTATCATCCCCGTCAAGGAGGACCGATCGGAATACACCTACGCCGAGCGTCGACAGATGCTTGAGGCTGAAACTCGGGAAATGCCCAATGTCGAGGTGCTTGATGGCTCTGATTGTGTGATTTCAGCTGCTACATTCCCATCCTACTTTCTCAAGGATCAAAGCGCCGCCTCGGTGGCCCATATTGCTCTCGATTGCGACATATTCGCTCGGCATATCATCCCGGCTCTCGGGGTGGTGGCCCGAATAGTGGGCACAGAGCCATCCGATGGACTGACCGCCGCCTACAATGCCCGTATGCGTGAGCATCTCCCTATCGAGGTAGTCGAGATTCCGCGCTTAGAGAAGGATGACGCCGCTGTTTCGGCCTCACGCGTGAGGCGCGACATCGCTGAGGAGCGTTTGGGCCAAGCCCTACGGCATTGCGCACCATCGGCTCGACCCTTTGCCATGGCTCATGCGGCCGCTTGGGCTCTCGTCCAGGAGCTCGAACTGACCCCCAAGCCGGGCCTTGTTGACCAGGCCGACAATGGTTCGCATCGCGATATGGACCTGCCTCTGATGCGCCGCAGCATCGACGCTCTGCGTCCCTATTTCGCACAGATAGCCCAAGCCGGAGCCGATGCCCCAGCCCTGCGAGCCATCGGCATCGCTGCCGAGCAAGCTATGATGGAGGCCACGGGCGGAGTCAACGCTCATCGCGGAGCCCTGTTCTCAATGGGTCTCACCCTCGGGGCCGCAGCTCAATGCGATAATCTCACCGCCGACCAGCTGCAAGCCCGCATCTCGCAGATTGCTGCCCAGCTGGCTCAGCCCGATGGCACCCACGGAGCCGCAGCCCGCAAGCGCCACGGCATCCCCGGGGCCCTGCAGAATGCTCAACAAGGCTACAGTCAGCTATTTGACTCGTGGCTTCCCTATTACTGCGAGACCCACGACCCTCACCGATTGCTGCTCAAAATCATGAGCGAACTCGAGGACACCAATGTGGTGCATCGCGGCGGCATCGAGGGCGCCCAGTGGCTCAAAGAGCAAGCCGCAGCAGTGCTGGCCGACTACAGCCTTGATGCTCTCAAGCGCCTCAACCAGGATTGCATAGCCCGCAACCTCTCGCCCGGCGGTGCCGCCGACATGCTCTCGCTCACCCTCTTCATCGCCTCGCTCCTGAGCTAAACACATTTTTTTAATTAAACCATAATAATGGACTTTAACCACAGATTTACACAGATTTACACAGATTCAGCCATGGATATCAATCATTTCATAGAGGCTATCTAAGGCATCTGTGTAAATCTGTGTAAATCTGTGGTTAAAGTCCTTACATTCTAGTTTTCTTAATCACCAATCAACCCTTAAATATAATCCCATGGTAGAATTAATCAACCAAGGCACTTACCTGCTGGGTGGCACCGATTTTGCCGCTCCGGACGCCGCCGGCCTCCCCACCCCCGACGAGGCTCGCGAAAACACTATCGCTTACCAAATCCTGCGCGCCCACGATGTCGACCAGTCAAAGGGCAACAAGATGCGTGTGCGCTTCGACTCGATGATGAGCCACGACATCACCTACGTGGGCATCATCCAGACTGCTCGCGCCTCTGGCTTGGAGAAATTCCCCTTGCCCTATGCCATGACCAACTGCCACAACTCGCTCTGCGCCGTGGGTGGCACCATCAACGAGGATGACCACGTATTCGGTCTCTCGGCTGCCAAGAAATATGGCGGCATCTACGTGCCGGCCAATTTCGCCGTAATCCACCAGTATGCTCGCGAGGCTATGGCCAAGTGCGGCGACATGATTCTGGGCTCTGATAGCCACACCCGCTACGGTTCGCTCGGCTGTATGGGCGTTGGCGAAGGCGGCGGCGAGCTGGTAAAACAGCTGCTGCGCAACACTTGGGACATCAACGCTCCCGAGGTTGTGCTGGTATGGCTCGAGGGCGCACCCCGCAAGGGCATCGGTCCCCACGATGTGGCTATCTCGCTCGTCAAGGCTGTGTTTGACAATGGCTTTGTAAAGAACAAAGTGCTGGAGTTTGCTGGCCCGGGCGTGAAGAATCTGCCCATCGATTTCCGCAACGGTATCGATATCATGACCACCGAGACCACCTGTCTGTCGTCAATCTGGCGCACCGACGAGGAGGTAGAGAAATTCTACAAGGAACACAACCGCCCCGAGGCTTTCAAGGAACTGCGTCCCGGCGATGTCGCTTACTACGATGCTGTAATCAAGATTGACCTCGACAAACAAGAGTCGATGATCGCTCTGCCTTTCCACCCCTCCAACGCTGTCACAATCCATGAGTTCCAGGCTAATCCTGAGAAATACCTTAAGGCTGTTGAGGAAGAGGCTCGCCGCAAATTTGGCGACAAGATTGATGTCGACCTCGTGGGCAAGATGCGCGATGGCAAGGCCGTGGCCGACCAAGCCATCATCGCTGGTTGCTCAGGCGGTACTTACGACAACCTCGCCGAGGCTGCATCAATCCTCAAGGGCAAGAGCGTAGGCAACGACTATTTCACCGTTTCGGCTTATCCGCAGTCGATACCCGTATACATGGCTACTACCCGCTCAGGCATCGCCGAAGAGCTGCTCGAGGCTGGCGTGGTGATCAAGCCCGCATTCTGCGGCCCATGCTTCGGCGCTGGCGACGTGCCAGCCAACAATGGCCTCTCGATCCGCCACACCACCCGCAACTTCCCCAACCGCGAGGGTTCTAAGCCTGGTCAAGGCCAAATTTCGCTCGTAGCTCTGATGGATGCTCGCTCGATCGCCGCTACCGCAGCCAATGGCGGCATCATCACCGCTGCCACCGATGTCGAGTACACCAACGACCATGTGCCATATCAGTTTGACCAGCGCATCTATGAGCGCCGCGTCTACAACGGCTATGGCAAAGAAAATCTCGAAGAGCCTCTGCGCTACGGCCCCAACATCAAGGACTGGCCCAAGATGTATCCGCTGCAGAAGAATATGCTCGTTGAGCTGGCCGCTGTAATCCACGACCCAGTGACCACCACCGACGAGCTGATTCCCTCAGGCGAAACCTCGAGCTACCGCTCAAATCCGCTCAAGTTGTCTGAGTTCGCTCTCAGCCGCCGCGTGCCGGAATATGTAGGCCTGAGCAAGCGCATCCAGAGCGAAGACCTAGCTCGCCGCAAGGGCGAATGCCCCGAGCGCGTGAAGAATGCTCTCGCCAAGGTTGGCGCAACTCCCGAGGATACATCTCTCGGCTCATGCGTATTCGCCAATCGTCCCGGCGACGGTTCGGCTCGCGAGCAGGCCGCATCGTGCCAGAAGGTGCTCGGCGGCGATGCCAACATCTGCTATGAGTACGCCACCAAGCGCTACCGCTCGAATTGCATCAACTGGGGCATCGTGCCTTTCACCATCGACAAGGATGTAGAGTTCAACTACATGCCGGGCGACTATGTATTCATCCCCGACCTGCGCGAAGCTCTGCTCTCAGGCAAGGAGGAGGCTGAGGCCCAGGTCATCCCCGCCGATGGCAGCGATGTGCGCCCCCTGAAGCTCCGCTTCCAAAACCTCACCCCCAACGAGCGCCAAATCCTCGCCGACGGCTGCCTCATGAACTACTATGCAGCCCAGAATAAATAAGTCAAAAGGCAAAAGTCAAAAGTCAAAAGGATCTGAGGGGATACCCCATAGTGGGTATTTCAATTAGATCAAAAGTAATAGATTAAAAATAATATCGTATCAGGGCAGTCGAGTGCCCCGCGCTTCGGGCGCGGGGTCCTCGGGCTCCCTATAAAAAACTAACCTTACCATGGAAAAAATCAAAATGACCAACCCCATCGTCGAGATGGATGGCGACGAGATGACCCGCATCCTGTGGAAAATGATCAAGGATGAGCTTATCTACCCCTTCGTCGACCTTAAGACTGAATATTTCGACCTCGGCCTCCCGGAGCGCGACAAGACCCGCGACCGCATCACCATCGAGGCTGCCGAGGCCACCAAGAAATACGGCGTAGCCGTAAAGTGCGCCACCATTACCCCCAATGCCCAGCGCATGACCGAGTACAACCTGCATGAGATGTGGAAGAGCCCCAACGGCACTATCCGTTCGCTGCTCGACGGCACCGTGTTCCGCACCCCATCTGCATCCCGGCCATCAAGCCCGCTGTGCGCAATTGGGAAAAGCCCATCACCATCGCTCGTCACGCCTATGGCGACGTCTACAAGAATGTCGAGATGCGCGTCGAGGAACCCGGCAAGGCTCTGCTCGTCTATGAGCATCCCGATGGCAGCCGCGAGGAACTGGTAATCCACGAATTCAAGGGCCCGGGCGTCATCCAAGGCATGCACAACACCGACAAGTCGATTCGCTCATTCGCTCACTCGTGCTTCAAGTATGCTATCTCGACCAAGCAGGATCTGTGGTTTGCCACCAAGGATACCATCTCGAAGAAATACGATGCCGACTTCCGTGAAATCTTCAACGAGGTCTATGAGCAGGAATACAAGGCTGAATTCGAACGTCTCGGCCTCGAGTATTTCTACACCCTGATCGATGATGCAGTGGCTCGCGTGATCCGCTCAAAGGGCGGCTACATCTGGGCTTGCAAGAATTACGACGGCGATGTGATGAGCGACATGGTATCGACCGCTTTCGGTTCGCTCGCCATGATGACCTCAGTGCTGGTATCGCCCGAGGGTAACTACGAATATGAGGCTGCTCACGGCACCGTCACTCGCCACTACTATAAGTACCTAAAGGGCGAGGAGACCTCGACCAACCCGATGGCTACCATCTTCGCTTGGACCGGCGCCCTGCGCAAGCGCGGCGAGAAGGATGAGCTGCCCGAACTGATAGGCTTTGCCGACAAGCTCGAAGAGGCTTGCTTCGACACCCTCAATGCCGGCATCGTCACCAAGGACCTTGTCAACCTCATGGAGGGCGTAACCCCCATCCCCGTCACCTCAGCTGGCTTCATCGCCGCCATCCGCGAGCGCCTCGAGAAGAAACTCGCCTAATCCCCTAATAGCGAGAGAATAAACTCACCTAAACCACTAAAAGGCCCAGCCAATTTCACGTTGTGGAACTGGCTGGGCCTTTTAGTGGTTCTGCAGTTTAACATTTGTAATTTAGTAGATTGGGGAAATTTGTCTAATTTTGTGGCGTGAACGGAAATATGGATTTTTGCCACAAGATAGGGCGCTATCACTGCCACCTTGTCTGGCACATGAAAAAACTAATTGTAATGGTCCTGATGTTGGCTTTTTGGCCAGAGACATCGGGAGTAGGTGATTTGTCTCAATTCTACCGCGACAACTACTTGATGCCTTCGGCTGAACTGTACGCCAAAGCAGAGCGTTACGGCCTGGAGGGCGACATGGCTGATAGCGCATTGGTATGTTATACCATTCTTAGCAATCGCTTCTCAGCAGACTTGCCAATGGATGAGAAAGTGCTATGCGTCAAATCTATAGCACAGATGGCCTATCAATACTATTTCCATTACTATGAGTACTCAAAGGCTCTCGAGCAGATAGCCCGAGCCCAAGAGATGATGGAGGCAATCGATTGTGAAATCCCAATTGTGTATCTTTACTATGGGCTGATGTACTGCTCAATAGGGCAACAGAGTTGTGACGAAACGACTGCTATGATGTCAATTGACTACTTGAAAAAGCTTTTCACGCAGCGATTCCTGTCAATGACATCCATACCATCAACATAGCCTTCAGCAACCTCATATCACAATGCTACGAATTGAAAAGGATGCACGAGCTTGAGGACGAATGGGCAGTCTACACTGCTATTAACAATAGCAGCAAAGATTCAGACAAAAATTACACACTTTTTGTCGAAAACATATACCATGGGCTATTGTATCTGCAAGAGAAAAAACACACTGAGGCAATGCAATGCTTCGACTTGTTGCTCAATGCCCTACCCTACGATGCCCGCTATTCACGCTACCATTGTGGAACCTGGGAATTTAAGGGATTGGTGTACGAGAGTATGGGCCAGACTGACAAATGTATACAAGCCTACCAGCAAGCTCTCAAAATCGCTGACGAGTTTAACATACTTGATGCTAAAATAGATATCTATCGCCTGTTGGGAATCCATGCGGGAGAACTCCATAATCCAGAGCAGAAATACCGCTATCAAGACTCCTATCTGGCTCTGAAAGATTCGCTCTTGAGCTATAGGCAAGTTGCCAATATAGATGGAGCGCGATTCATCAGCGAAATGCGCAAAATCGAAGCCGAAAAGATGCGCGACCAGGCCAAGCGCAAACAGCTCGAGCAAATGCTTAGCCTCTGCGCCGTGTTTATGGCTATCACCATCCTTTTCCTAATAATTCTATACCTAAAGAACCGACAACTCCGGGCTACCAACCTCTCGCTATATTCAAAAAACCATGAACTGTTTCGTGCTGAGGCTGAAGAACGCAAACTCAGAGCCGAGCGCGCCATAGTGAGACTCCCAGAGCCAGAATTGGTAGGAGTCTCTCCAACCGATACGACCCTGACCGAGGCCATGCCAGAGGAGAGATATCGGAGCAGCAATCTTAGCGAGGAGGATAAAGACGAAATCCTTGACCGCATCACAGAGGTTATGAATAATTTGCAAGAGGTGTGCCAGGCCGATTTCACAGTCGACCGGTTGGCCGAACTGGCGCAAGCACGTACCAAGCAAGTGTCGCAAGTAATCAACGAGCGCTACGGGTGCAACTTCAACACCTTTGTCAACAACTACCGCATACGCGAGGCTTGCCGCCGTCTTGACGATCCAGAGCAAAGGGCAACCTTTACAATCGAGGCTCTGTCGCTCAGCTTAGGTTTCAAATCGAGAAGCACCTTTGTGATCCAATTCAAGCGTGTCACCGGCATGACCCCATCACAATACCAGAAACTTTCTGTCTCATCACAGGCTTGAATTTGTGCGAAATCGGGATTTCATACAAATTCATCGGTGTTAAACTTGATTTCATACATTAAACCTTCATATATTTGCACCACAATTCCATATTTCCTAACAATATTTCACACAAAACAGTCAAAAACTAACAATTCGGCATTATATGAAGAAACTTTTACTTTCACTCGCAACATGCGCCATAGCCCTCAGCGGCATGGCCGCATTGGTGGACACCCGCAAGGGGGAGATACCATCAGACATCGATCCGCTGTCGCTGCAGCGCCAATTCGACCCGGCTCTCCTTGCCGATATGGCCCAAGTGGGAGCTGTCGATGTTGAACCCGTCAACTATGGATTCAAAGTGCGTCGGCTCCCTGTGGCAGACTGGGTCGGCACTGACACCATAGAGTATTTTGCCGCTGCTCAAACCTATTACAAGAATTATAGCTTCACTTACGGTGGGGGCGACGTCAAGACCTCGCAGCTCGGTGTGGCCTTTGACGGCGACAAAGTTACACTGACCAACTTATTCAACCTCTACGATCCCACCAGTTGGTCGGTAGTGGTTGACCTCCCTATTGAGGGCACGTATGATGCTTCCACTGGCACTATCACAGTCCCGACACTAACTTCATTTAACGAATGCACTGTCTGCGCCAATATCTGGAATTACTACGTTGGCGCCCTGTTCTCGGGTACCGTCAACAGCGAGGGCAAACTCTATCCAGCTGATGCCTTGGTGTTTAATTATGATGCCGAGAAAGGCATCATCAGTACAAACCAAGCTTTTGGCATCTCAGAATTCACTCAAGACGGCTCGGCCAACTACGGTTTCTACACCATGTATCGCAGTTTCATAGCCGCCCTGCCTCAAGATGGAAGCAATTTGGTGAAATTCAACGACATCGTTGAGTATGGTGAGACCTTCCCAAATACCCCCGTTGAAAATTCAATCGTGATTGTCAACCTTGGCAATGATGCCACTGACTACGTGATTGAGACCGAAGCTGACGATGATGCCTTTGTTTCATCAGTGACCGCCGGCACTATTGCAGGACAGTCGCAAGAATCAATAACTTATACCTTCAGCGCTGCCAATGTGGGCGACTACGAAGGTCTGTCTTTGATTCAAGGCGAAGAAAATGAGTTGACGCTGCAGCTGGCTGGCACAGTTATTCCCTTCCCCGACTTCTCTGGCATAGTAGAGACAGGCGAATTTGACTTCAGCACCAACATCGAATATCCATTCCGACCTACCACCTTGGCTGATGGCACACAAGTAGCTCGCACATCTACTGACGGATCCTATGGTAGTTCTGAACTCACAGCTACCTTCACTGTGCCCGAGGGCAAGATTGGCTTATTCTCTTGCAAGGGTTACTACAACAATACCCGCTATGGGTATGACAGTGCCAGCGGAATCTTTGTTGACAACCTTGACACCTCAGCCGCCTATACTAATTATACTGGCGAGCTCAACTACGAGTACGAGCTGGCACCCGGTACCCATGTGGTCCGCATTCAGCATGATCAGAACAGCTACACTGGCAATCCTGAGGATTACACCTACGTGTACGGCTATCGCTTAGACCTCACCGACATTGAGGCCGATGCTGCCACACTTGAGACACCGACCCTTGAATTTGGCAAGAGCCTGCTCGTTGAGGGCGAAGCCGTGACTGCTACCCTCTACGCTCAGATGATCAACAAGGGCAGCAATAAGCTCACTGTAACCTCTATCACATCTGACAATGACGAATTCTCAGGCGTAGTGCCCAATTATGGCGCAGACCTGCTCAGTATTCTTGAAATCCCCATCAACTTCAAGTCAACAACCATAGGCCAAAAAGAAGCTACTCTCACTATCTCGACCAATGCTGGCGATTTCCAACTTACAGCCACAGCCGAGGTGCTCGCCATGCCCGACTTCTCGCAGATTGTGACCGAAGGAGCAGAATATTTCTATTTCGACACCGACCCGGCTCACCCATTCATCGTTGAGGATGGCAAGGCATACAATGCTTCGAGCAAAGAGCTTGATGCCGTTTACACCAAGTCATATTTCACTGCCTACTTCACCGTGCCTGAGGGCAAGATGGGCTACCTCTCATGGGATGGCACCAGCTGGGGCACTCCTTCGTCAATCGGCTACTACGACTATGGCGGCTTCAATATTACCCACCCGATGACAGCTGGCTCTAAGGGCGCTTGGGGCGAAGAGGTCGATGCCGGCTCTTATGCTCAATTTGAGAGTGACAGCTATTGGTCAACCTATCTATGCTGTATTCCTGGTGACCACTCGATTGAGTTCTATTACATCCAAGGCGGCGACAATGCTTACTATGGCGAGGATCGCATGGAGATTAGCAACCTCAAGCTCCACGTAGTCGATTTCTTGGAGGATAACGTAGAACTCCTCACCCCCGAAGTTGAGTTTGAATCAACCTACGTAGGGCCTCAGCGCTATACCACCGCTACCATCCAAATCCGCAATACCGGCAGCAACCGCCTCTATGTTGAGGATATCCCCGCAGTTGAGCCATTCTATGGTGTAATTCCAAGTTATAATGACTATGGATTTGAGTTCAACTCTACAGTTGACATCACTCTTTGGTTCTATCCTACCGAAGAGGGCGACTTTACTGGCGACCTTACAATCAAGACCTCAGGCGGAGATGTCACTGTGACTTGCCACGGCTCGACCAAGAGCCTCGACGGCATCGTCTATCCTGGCGACTTTGAAGATGCAGCCTACGGTTGGGGTACCTACGATGCCGACCTCGATGGTGACAGCTGGAACCTTGGCACCAATATGTGGTATGCCGATTCACGCTACGTGCACAGCGGCATGGAATGTCTGGCCTCAGCATCATATAGCTACAGCTATGGCAATGTAACCCCTGACAACTGGACAATCTCGCCCGCAATTACCATCCCCACCGAGGGCGTGACTACCTTGAGCTACTATATCGCCGCCTTCTCACCTTACGCCTACGCTGAGCACTATAGCTTCTACATCTCTGAGGATGCTTCTTCGATCGAGGCCTTCAAGACTGTAGGTCCGGAAATCGAGGAGACTATTGACGAATCGCCCGAATATGACGAAAACGGCAACGTAGGCGGTTGGCTCTACCGCGAGGTTGACCTCACCCCGCTCGCTGGCAAGACAATATATCTGGCATTCCGCCACCATGATTGCACAGGGCAGTACCTGATTCGTCTTGATGATGTATTTGTCACCAATGACAAACTCGAGGGCATCAATGATATGCTCAATGGCGGCAATGGTCATGGCATCCTGCGCCAAGAGATCTACACCGTGGATGGCAAGGCAATGCCAAGACTCCAAAAGGGTGTCAATATCGTAGTCACCATCTATGACGACGGCACTCGCAGTGTATCAAAACTCGTAAAGAAATAATATGAAACGTCGCTTTCTATCACTCATTGCAATGGTCGCCCTCTTTGGGGCGACCTTTGCCCAAACCTCAGCCCTCAATGTGGGATATTGCCAAGGCGAGTACAACAGCACTGGCTCATCAGCTTTCTCGACATCTGAGGCCGACACATGGGTGTCCGAGGCTATCTATTTGCCCGCTGAGACTATGCGATTGTATTCTGGCAACTTCATCAATCAAATCCATGCAGCGCTGGGTTCGGCTCTCAATATCGACAGTCTGCAGGTATGGGTGCGCACCGACCTCGATGGCGAGAATCTGGCGCAAGGAGCAGTTTCTAAAAACACCGCCAACAAGATGGCTAAAGGATGGAATCTCGTAGACCTTGACGAGGCTTATCTTGTACCAGCTGATGCAGAGGGCCTTTATGTGGGTTTGTCATTCCACCAGACCAAGCTATCGGTTGGCCTCTCGATATTGAGCCCTGACGCTATAGCAACACAAGAGGGCTCTCTGTTCTTAAAACTGGGCAGCGATGCCGAATGGGAAGATCACCACGAGGATGGCACTGCATGCATCGAGGCTATGATTGATGGCGAATCTCTGCCACAGTACAATCTCACTCTCACCAGTCTCGAATCGCAACCTACTTATGTGATTAAAAAGCATAAGCTGACACTTACTGCCTCGGTACGTAACCAAGCCACTGTCACCATATCGGCCTTTGATGCTCAATGCCAAATCGATGGCAGCGATGAGGTTTACACTGCTCGCATCGAGCAACCTATTGCCTACGGCGAAGAGAAGGTTATCTCATTTGAGATTGACCCCACATGTATCACTACCGACAATCCAGCTGAGCGCACTGTCACTGTCACAATCGCTAATCTCGCCGAGGGCGAGGATGAGAATCCAGCCGACAATGTGATGAGCACTACTTTTGCTGTGGTCGAGGAGGATTTCACTCGTCGCGTACTGATTGAGGAATTTACCACTGAGAAATGCCCCAACTGCCCAGCTATGGCTACCAAGCTCCATTCATTCTTAGAGATGGATGGATACGCCGACAAGGTGACTGTGCTTTGTCACCACTCAGCTTATTATACCGATTGGCTCACCATCACTGCCGACAACAGCTATCTGTGGCTCTTCAACATGGGTGGTTCTACATTTGCTCCAGCTTTGATGATCGACCGCTTGACCAGCGACTACACCAGCAATCAGGCTGACAGTTCGCCTATCTTCTTCCCATCCTCTGCTCAGGACGTCGCCAATGTGGTTGACCGTCGCATTGAGGATATTGCCTTGGTATCAGTCAACATCGAGGCCGAACCAGAGACTGAAGATGGAGTAGTGAATGTAAAAGTCAGCGGAAAGCGTGTCAACGAAAACTTTACCATCAACCCAGCCCGCATAGTGGTGGCCCTGGTTGAAGACAGCATTGCCGCTCGCAGCCAAGCCGGGGGCACAAGCGACTACCGGCACATGCATGTCAATCGCGCCTACAACTCCACTTGGGGAGAAGAGATTGAATGGGATGGCGACCAATACTCGTATGAGTGTCAGTTTACCTTAGGCGCGACCTATGTCCGCGACCAGCTCAGCATCGTGGCTTACGTCTGGGACTATGACGAAACCTCAGTCAGCAATTGCGAGGTGTGCAATAGCGATTTGCTCAAGTACAACGATTTCAGAGGCATCAGCGGTATCACAGAAATCCGTTCGCATGAGGCAGCCACCCCAATTGCCTACTATACCCTTGATGGCATTCAGCCCTCTGCTCCCCGCACAGGCCTCAATATCGTACGGTACTCCGATGGCTCTACCCGCAAGCTCCTTATCAAATAGTCCCAATTCAACTGATGAATTTATCCCCTACCAAAGGGTAAATTTTTAGTTACCATCCCCTATCCCTCAAAAAATCGAAATCGCGATTCTCGGAAATTTTTGGACCGAGAATCGCGATTTCGATTTTAAATATACTTATCAATGATTGCCGGTAGTTTTTGCACAAGATAGAATGGGAGATTGACAAGCCTAAACGGTTTGCGACCATTAGTAGTGACCACATCATCGATGGAGAAAGGTTGCGACCATACGCGAATGGCAAAATCATGGTTTGTGGCATCCATGAAAGTGTGCAGTGAACCTAATTTTGAATTATGGCCATTCTTCACTTCTATGGGGATAATCTTGCCATCATAGGGATATATGAAGTCGAGTTCGGCCACATCCTTACCTTTAGTCCAGAATATTCGATTCTGCCCTACCTTTGAGGTGAGCGTGAGCAATTCTTGGCCCACAACTTGTTCGGCTATCCTTCCTCGCCAAAGGTCCAAGATATCTTTTGCTCCTATAATTTCCTTGCGAACCCCGGCCTGGAAATTGGCCATGCCAGTGTCAAGCATGATCAATTTCGGCTTGCGTCCCATCTCAGGCAATGCGGGCACTATAGTGGCAGTAGTGGGATAAACGAGTTCCAATAAAAAAGCTTTCTGCAGCATTTGAAATGCCTCAGAGACCTCTCGGCTTTTGTATTCCGACCCCGCGAATCTTGTCAACGTTACTTTTTCTCCAGCCTTATACCATGAGTTTTTGATAATGAATTTGATCACCTCGGTCAACTTGCCTCTGCGTGCGTATTTCTCCACATCGTCAAGATATCCTTGGAGCAAGGAAATGTAGAGATCGTCCAACGCTATGATGTCCTTTGTCTTCGAATATTTGGCCACTACTTCAGGCATGCCTCCAACCACTACGTATTGATTAAACAACGACATCATGGATTGATGGTTAGCACCGCTAAGCTCGGGGTTGTTTATGAAATACTCCCATTCTTCGTAACCTAATGCACCCATAAATTCATGAAAGCTGCAAGGGTGCATTGCCATATACTCCACTCTTCCAACGGGAAATGAAGCTTTTATGTCTACAGTATTCTCCAGGAGAGAACCAGCCGCTATGACATGTATATCTGGTCTTTTTTCCTTAAAATATCTGAGCAGGTTAATAGTCTTGGGTGAGTTTTGTATTTCGTCTAAGAAGATTAGGGTCTCTCCCTCCTTTTTTCTAATCAATCTGTTGGCAAACATAATATTGATTCGGTCATCTAAAGAGAGATCTCGCTCCAAGATGGCTCGGTCCTCGTCTTCATCAAGATTATATTTGAGGTAATTAGGGTAGGATTGGCTGAAGATATCCACGGCAGTGGACTTTCCTACTTGCCGGGCTCCTCTTAGCACCAAGGGTTTTCGATCCTCTTTGTCTTTCCAGTTTTGCAGATGCTGCAGTAAATCACGATGTATCATGGCCATTTACATTTTATGACCACAAAGATAAGGAATTTGTTTCAAAACCGTACCAAAAATATGCTAAATTTGTTCTAAAACCCGACCATAGTGATAATTCTTTGTTCTAAAACCCGACTTTGAGAAAGTGATTCTTGTTCTAAAACCCGACGATAGGAAATTTGGTATGGAAAGGAGTCCTCCATAATTATAGTCGCTATTCTTATCGCTGCCACACCTCCCCCCCCGAAAAATCGAAATCGCGATTCTCGACCCAAAAATTTCCGAGAATCGCGATTTCACCCTTAAAATGAGGGTCGAAAACCCTTTTCTCCACCCAAAAATTTCCGAGAATCAAAAAATGGGAATTTTTGGGTCGACTGATTTTTTGGAGAATTGCGAGAAAAATCGTATATTCGCAACAAAATCAGCAGATACGGTTTGTTAGGAACTTTATGGAAAGAAGAAAAGTGAAATATCCGGTGGGCGAACACAACTTCAGGGATCTCCGTGAAGGGGGCTTCTTGTATGTTGATAAGACCCAATTGGTGTATGAATTGATTGAACTGGGTAAATTCATATTCTTATCGAGGCCTCGGCGTTTCGGTAAAAGTTTGCTTTTGTCTACCATCGAAAGTTATTTCAGCGGAGAGAAAGAGCTGTTCGCTGGCACTTGGCTTAGCAGTCAGGATCTGCAGTGGCAGGAGTTTCCAATCCTTCATTTCGACATGAGCCAGTCGAGTGGAAGGAACAGTGATGTCATGGCTCTTTTCCTTAACAAATGTCTGGCTGATTATGAGCAGGAGTATGGGCTGGAAGATAATAGTGGCTTGAAGGATGTTGGAGCTCGATTTAGCTTTTTGATTAAAGGGATTGCCCAAAAGACTGGCAAGAAAGTGGTCATTCTCATTGATGAGTACGACAACGGCATTTTAGAGACATTGGATGCTCCCAAAAAGGAACAAGACGCCATGAGCGCAGTGCTCAGAGCCTTCTACAAACAACCCAAAGCCATGACCAGATATGTGAGATTCTGCATGGTCACTGGCGTGGCGCGCTTTGGCAGCTATACCTTATTCTCAGGGCCTAACAATTATCTTGACGTATCCATGAATCCTGACCTTGCGACTATTTGCGGCATCACTCAACAAGAATTGCTCGACAATTTTGAGGAGGGGATACAGAAGATTGCCACAGAGCGCAATGAGAGCCGCGAAGATGCCATAGAGGACCTGCGCCAGAAATACGATAGCTACCGATTCACTCGATCACAGGCAAAGGTATACAATCCTTACAGCTTGCTGAACGCGTTTGTAGAGGGTGCCTTGGATAACTATTGGATTAAGTCTGGGACGAGCAAGGTGTTTGTAGAGTATCTTACTCGCTCTGAATTTGACCTATTAGAATTAGAGAAGATAAAGGTTACACGTGAGCGCATGGAGGGCAAATACTCAAAGACTGATACGATCCCTCTGCTATTCCAGACTGGCTACCTTACCATTAAGGAGGTCGAGGATTTCGACCTCTTCAGATTAGGCATCCCCAACGGAGAAGTCCGTAACGCCCTCGTAAACCAACTTATGCCTACCTTTATGGGCATTTCTGAGGAGCGATTTCCGGAGATGCTCTCACGCCTCCAAAGATTACTTAAAAGCGGTGATGTAGATGGGTGGATTAAAGAAATCCAAAGCTTGTTATCCCATATACCTAACCAGTTGTTTGGCCCAACGCAGAGCCATGCAGATGATGAGAAAAAAAAGAACTGAGGCCAAGGAGCAGTCGATTGCTCGTTTTGAACGCACTTATCATTTGTTAGTGCATGTTATATTTCAGATGTTGTCAGTTGACGCTCGTAGCGAGATTTCCGTTGCGGGAGGACGCATTGATATGGTTGTTGGTACCCACCGATTTCTATATGTGATGGAATTCAAGCTCGATGGCACTACGCAGGAAGCCCTTAAACAAATAGATGACAAGGGATATCTTCTGCCATGGCAAACTGACCATCGACAACTCTATAAAATTGGCATCGTATTCTCTTCACTCGACCGTAACATATCTGCCTACGAATACCAAACCAATTTGTAACCCTTAGTGGCGTCCTTACCCCTGAAAAATTGAAATCGCGATTCTCGACCCAAAAATTTCCGAGAATCGCGATTTCACCCTTAAAATGAGCCCCGAAAACCGTTTTCTCCACCCAAAAATTTCCGAGAATCAAAAAATGGGAAATTCATCGCACGTCTAATTGAGGTTGATAAGCTTTTCCACTTCAGTGATAAAAGCCGAAGCTTTGACATACAATATCTCCACATCCTCCATCGTGAATTCTGGGAAAATGTCATAGTCACCAGTAATTCTGGTATTAAATAGTGTTTGCTGAATTAATGTAAGTTG
>JAJBUH010000098.1:0-12133 GCA_020860445.1 Bacteroidales bacterium
GATTTGATGACACACTAGGTGTGCTTACGTAAAGCTTACGTGCTTACGTTCATAAAAACTCAAATTGATGAAAGGTTTCCATTATATAATATCTGCGCTGCTGCTCGTGGCCTCCTGCTCTTGCGGGGGCTCGAGCGACAGCTCAGATCAACCTCAAGCAGTGACTATCAGCATCACTCCCGGCACATACTCGGCTGAGTATGAAAAGGAGGAAGTTGCGTTCACCGTTGAATGCTCGGGCGAATGGTCGGTCTACAGCGAAAGCTCGTGGATCACCACCTCCAAGGCCCGCGATGCCAAGTCATTCACTGCCACTATCGCTGCCAATACCACTTACGATTCCCGCTCCGGATACGCCGTGGTCAAGTCGGGAGTAACAACCAAGAAAGTAGAAGTGACCCAAGCCGGCACTCCCCTCCCCGAGGTTGACGACTCGATAACCGTACCAGCTGGATACAAACTGGTGTGGCATGACGAGTTCAACGAGGGCACCGAGCCCAGCAGCGACTGGTACTACGAGACTGGCGGAGGTGGCTGGGGCAACAACGAGCAGCAGACCTATGTGAAATGCTATGCCCCGAGCGGCGAACAGCTCGCTACCGTGGCCGATGGCAAACTCACTATCAAACTGGCCAAAATCGACGGCACCGTCTACTCGATCCGCATGAACACTAACCAGAGCTGGACCTACGGCTACTTTGAGGCTCGCCTCAAGCTGCCCAAGGGCAAAGGCACTTGGCCAGCCTTCTGGATGATGCCCAAGAATTACACCTCTTGGCCCGACGACGGCGAAATCGACATCATGGAGGAGGTAGGGTACAATCCCAACTATGTATCCTCATCAATCCACTGCAAGGCCTATTATCACTCGATCAACACCCAAAAGACTGCCGAAAGATATCTGGCCGGAGCGCAAGACGATTTCCATGTCTACGCTTGCGAATGGACCAAGGATTATATCCGCACATTCGTCGACGGCGAGGAGCTGTTTTATTTCGCCAACGATGGCAAGAACGATTATACCACTTGGCCATTCAAGAATCCTTTCTATCTCAAGCTAAACCTGGCTTGGGGTGGCGACTGGGGCGGAGCCATGGGGCTTGACGAATCCTGCCTGCCCGCTACTTATGAGATTGATTATGTAAGAATATTCCAACCTGAATAAGCAATGAAATCCCTAAACAACTACATTATACCGGTCTTGGCCCTATCATTAGCGGCTTGCTCGCAGTCAGGAAGCCAAACCGACGACATCGAAAAGAAAATTGACCATCTGCTGTCGCAGATGACCCTTGAGGAGAAAATTGGGCAGTTGCACCAAATCACCTCAATGGGCACTCTCGAAGATATATGTGCTCAAGCCAAAGATGGCGCCATCGGTTCGATCCTCAATGAGATTGACCCTGAGCGCATCAACCAAATACAATGCGCCGCCGTTGAGGAGAGCCGCCTCGGCATACCTCTGCTCATCGCTCGCGATGTGATACACGGATACAAGACTATGTTCCCAATTCCTCTGGAACAAGCCGCTACTTTCGACCCAGCGATCGTTGAGGAGGGTGCACGAGTATCTGCCGCCGAGGCTTCGGCCGACGGTATCCGCTGGACTTTCTCGCCCATGCTCGATGTGGCTCGCGATCCTCGCTGGGGTCGCATAGCCGAGGGCAGCGGCGAAGACCCCTACCTCACCTCGGTGATGGGAGCGGCTATGGTAAAGGGCTACCAAGGCTCTGACCTTAGCAATCCCGCCTCGATTGCCGCTTGCGCCAAGCACTTTGTGGGTTACGGCGCTGCCGAGGCTGGCAAAGACTACAACAGCACCAACATCCCTATGGGACAGATGCGCAACGTGTACCTGCCGCCGTTCCTGGCCGCTAAGGAGGCTGGTGTGCAAACATTCATGTCGTCGTTCAACGACAATGACGGCATCCCCGCCACTGGCAACCGTTGGCTCTTGACCGACCTGCTCCGCGACGAGTGGGGATTCGATGGCTTCGTAGTCACCGACTGGAACTCGGCTGGCGAGATGCTTAACCACGGTTTCTGCGCCGACATGGCCGAGGTGGCTGAGAAGTCGATGAATGCCGGCATCGATATGGATATGATGGCATTCGCCTACACCTCTCAGCTTGCCGACCTGCTCAAGGCTGGCAAGGTTAAGCAAAGCCAGATTGACAATGCTGTGCGCAATGTGCTGCGCGTGAAATATCGCCTGGGCCTGTTTGAGAATCCTTACATCGACCTGTCGCTGCGCGATTCAGTGATGTATGCTCCCACTCACCTCGCTGCCGCTAAGAAGGCTGCCACTGAGAGCGGCGTGCTCCTCAAAAATGACAAGCAGGTGCTCCCCCTCAGCCAGAATGTAAAGCGTGTGGCTGTCGTGGGTCCCATGGCTGACGCTCCGCAAGACCAACTTGGCACCTGGACATTTGATGGTGAGAAAGAGAAGACCATCACTCCGCTCGCCGCTCTGCGCCAGCTCGAGGGCGTGACCGTGAATTATGCTCCCGGCGTGGCTTATAGCCGCGACCGCCGCACCGACGGTATCGCCAAGGCAGTGGCTGCTGCTCGACAGAGCGATGTGGTGCTGGCATTCCTGGGCGAGGAGGCTATCCTCTCAGGCGAAGCTCACTCGCTCGCCGACCTGAATCTGCAGGGCGCACAGCGCCAATTGGTGGCCGAGCTCGCCAAGACTGGCAAACCTCTGGTGCTGGTAGTGATGGCTGGTCGTCCGCTTACCATTGGCGACGAAGTTGACAAGGCTGATGCCGTGCTGTATATGTTCCACCCCGGCACTATGGGCGGTCCAGCTATCGCCGACCTGCTCTGGGGAGCAGCCAATCCAAGCGGCAAGCTGCCGGTGACCTTCCCCAAAATGGTGGGCCAGGTGCCAGTGTACTATGCTCACAACAACACGGGGCGTCCCGCCTATGGCACCGAGACTCTGCTCCACGACATTCCTCTTGAGGCCGCTCAGACCTCGCTCGGCAATACCAGCTATCATCTCGATGCCGGATTCCATCCTCTCTTCCCCTTCGGTTACGGTCTGAGCTACACTACCTTTGAGTATGGTCAGCCTCAGCTCTCAGCCTCGACCCTTGGCGAGAAGGATACACTCACCGTTGAGTGCCAGCTTACCAACACTGGCAAATACGAGGGCACCGAGGTAGCGCAACTGTATGTGCGCGACCACCATGGGTCGGTGGCTCGCCCTGTCAAGGAGCTAAAGCGCTTCCAGCGCGTTAGCCTCCAGCCTGGCGAGACCAAGACTGTGACCTTTGAGCTCCCAGTCGAGGACCTGGCCTTCTATGGCGCCGACCTTACCAAAAAGGTTGAGCCCGGCCAATTCTCGCTCTGGGTATCTGGCGACAGCCAATCCGGTCAACCCACCGAATTTGCAGTAAAATAAAACCACGCGGCTCCGACAAAGGAGCAAAGGCACAAAGGTGCAAAGAGGTACATTCAGGCTACCTCTTTGTTCCTTTGAGCCTTTGCTCCTTTGTCGGAATTTCTTTACTTATTTTATATCCAGCAGCTCGACATCGAAGACGAGGGTTGAGTTGGGGCCGATGGCGGGGCCGGCTCCGCGCTGGCCATAAGCCAGGTCGCTCGGGATGAAGAGACGATACTTGCTGCCGATAGGCATCAGCTGCAATCCCTCAGTCCAACCGGGAATCACGCGATTGAGCGGGAAGGTGATGGGCTCGCCGCGCTGATAGCTCGAGTCAAACACTGTGCCGTCGAGCAAGCGGCCTTCGTAGTTGACCTCAACCTCTTCAGTAGCGAGAGGAGTAGCTCCATCGCCTTGGCGCAGCACCTCATACTGCAGTCCGCTCGGAGTGGTTGTCACCTCGGGGCGCTTGGCATTCTCAGCCAGGAATGCCTGGCCTTGGCGCAGGTTGCGGTCGGCGACGCTTTCGCCGGGTATGTCTTCGATCTGGGGCACTGGGGGCATCGGGGTCACATCGGGTGCCTGAGCATCCACTTCGATTGTGGGAAGTACCTCGACGGTCTCCGACTGCTTTTGCTTGTTGCAAGCGGCCAAGCCCATAACCAGAGCGGCGGCTGCAATCATTGTCATCTTGTTCATAATTATTGTTGTCTTTGGTTATATTTCAACCCATTTGTTATTTGGCACTGCAAATTTACGGCATTAAATTGGATAAATCAAGAAAATGATTCGTAACTTTGCCACATGATTGAAACAAATGAATTCAGATGGAAGGCCGGACAGGTCGGGCACAAGCTGGCAGTCGAATGGGCATGGCGCTGGTGGTGGGCATTGGCCCTTCCCTTAGCGGCGGCAGCCATAGCCGGTCTGTGGGACTGGCGTTGGTGGGTTGTCGGTCTGGCGCTGGTCATGGT
Source organism: Bacteroidales bacterium (assembly GCA_020860445.1). Classification (GTDB taxonomy): domain Bacteria; phylum Bacteroidota; class Bacteroidia; order Bacteroidales; family Muribaculaceae; genus CAG-873. Next base: position 4,366 of record JAJBUH010000098.1, read on the forward strand.
AGCCTATCCGGGCATCCTCGCTATCGTTTACTACGACATCGCCTTGTCGCCTGAGACTGTCCGGGCTATACTGCCGCAAAATGTCCAGTTCGGTCCCGACTCCTTCACCATAATATATAAGCCTTACGCCGAGGGATGCAATACCATCCATCCCGTGACGGTAGAGTATGCCAATGTCTTGACCTGTTCAGATACTGGCTCAACCATGCTCATCACCTGGCCAAAGGGCAAAGTCGAGATTCCCTTCTCAGCCTTTCCCACCCCAGAGGATGGCCGCACCGCCCTCCAACTACTCCAATCAAAAATTCCAAATAAAAACTAACCTTTTTGACTATGAAGAATTTTAGAATCGAAGCCTTGATTATCGCCCTTGGCCTTTTGGCCCTCGGGCTATGCGCCAGCTACGGCATCCGCTCGGTCGCTGATCGCAACCGCACGGTTAGCGTAAGAGGCTTGGCAGAGCGCGAAGTGCCAGCCGACAGAGTGATATGGCCCTTGGTCTACAAGACTGTGGGCAACAACATCTTGACGATCAATGCCGATATCAATCAGGCCAATGCCAAAATCAAGCGTTTCTTGCTCGACAATGGTGTCAATGAGTCAGAGATTACTGTCGATGCTCCCGAGGTCACTGACCGCTGGGCCAACCAGTACAACAATAATCGCGCCATCGAGCGCTATGATGCCACATCAATAATCACTGTCACATCCAACCATGTCGATGAGATGCGCGCTCTGATGCTACGCACAGGCGAACTGCTCGATCAAGGCATTGCCATTGCGCCCAATGACTACAGCGCTCAGATCGAGTACACCTTTACCGGCCTCAACGACATCAAGCCCGAGATGATACAAGAGGCAACCAAGAATGCTCGCGCCGCGGCCGAGAAATTCGCGCAAGATTCAGACAGCAAACTGGGCAAGATCAAACAGGCCACGCAAGGTCTCTTCTCCATCACCGATCGCGACCCCAACACCCCCTTCATCAAAAACGTCCGCGTCGTCACCTCCATCGACTACCTCCTCGAAGACTAATTCTTAAAAAAACGTAAAGGTTACGTGCTTACGTTTCCTAAAGAATCAAGAATACATAAAAAGCCCCAGATTAATCTGGGGCTTCTTAAGGTGGTGTCACCAGGAATCGAACCGGGGACACAAGGATTTTCAGTCCTTTGCTCTACCAACTGAGCTATGACACCATCGCTTTGGTGACCGACCCAAGGGGTCGTTTGCCGTTTTGCGTTGCAAAGTTACGTACTATTTTTGACATGACCAAATTTTTCTCAAGAAATTTTCAAATTTTTCGTAACTTTGCGGTATGAAAACGATTTTCCATCACATATTGGCCCTTTTGAAGTGGCTTTTGCCTTGGCATCGAGGCGGCAGCGGCGACTTTCGGCGCCATCGGCGCTACCTGTTGCAGTTGGTGAGCCTAACCAAGTTGGCCCCCATTTGGGAGATACGCCTGCGTCCAGCTGCCCTGTGGTGCGGAGGCTTTTTCCTCTTCATCCTCATCGGGCTGCTCTGGCTCGGCGCATTTGTCTACACCCCCATGCGCAACCTGCTCCCAGCCAAGATGCAAGCAGACCTGAGAGACGACTACATAGAGCTGTCGGTGCGATTGGACTCTACAGCGGCCCGCGCCGCCGTATCGGAGCGCTACGCTATGAATATGCGACAAATCCTGCTCGACACCCTCTCGCAATCGAGCGTAGTATTAGAGCAGAACCTGCCCGAGCGCCTCCCATTAGACTCGCTGATGGAGGCCTCAGCCGCCGAGCGCAGCTTTGTGGCTCGATTTGAGGATTCAGAGCGCTTCAACCTGTCAGTGCTGTCCCCAATCGCCGCCGAGGGCATGACATTTTATCCGCCGGTGCTTGGCACCGAGAAGGAAGAACGCATCTCTGACGCCGGCATCCCTTACGCCATATACGTCGCGGGCAAACTCACCCCCGTCTCGGCCATATATCGCGGCACTGTGGTCAACGCTTACTATTCCACGGGCCGTGGCGTGACCGTAGCCATACAGCACCCCAACGATTTCTTGTCGATCTACACAGGTCTTGACGAGAGTTTCGTCACCAAGGGCGAAAAGGTCAAGGCTGGCGAACGCATCGGTGTCGCCAAATCCGGCACCTACCCCTTGACATTCGAGCTATGGCACAACGGCACCCCGCTTCCGCCCTCGGATTACATCAGCCAATAGGCATATAATAGGTCAGGCACTATCATTTTTAGTCTCTGGCCTATTATTAATCGATAATTAATCGATTGCTTAATCCTATTTATAAAATTTTGAAACAAATTGACCACACTTGTTTCAATGTTATTCATTACCTTTGCACTGTGCAACATAATCTTAACCCCATGAATACTGAACCCTCATCCTCGACCTTGCAGTCGACTCTCTCGCGGCCCACAGCTCAGCGCATGACCAACTACCGCTGGGCTATCTGCGGCATGCTGTTTGTGGCCTTGGTGGTGAATTACCTTGACCGCCAAGTGCTATCCCTCACCTGGAAAGATTTCATCGCTCCGGAATTTCGCTGGACAGCCGATGATTATGGCACCATTACTGGCGTATTCTCATTGGTATATGCGATAGGCATGCTGTTTGCCGGTCGCCTGATCGATGCCCTCGGCACAAAGCGCGGCTATATGTGGGCCATCGGCATCTGGTCGGCTGGCGCTTGCCTTCACGCCCTCTGCGGCATCTTCACCTGCGGCATTGCCACTGGCTCCTGGGTATGGAGCTTTGTTGGTTCTGCCGAAACGCTACGCGCAGCCGAGCAAGTCGCATCCGTGGCTACGATGGTGACTACGGTGAGCGTTTGGCTATTCCTCGCTGCCCGCTGCGTGCTATCGATTGGCGAATCTGGCAATTTCCCCTGCTCAATCAAGGCTGTGGCTGAATACTTCCCCAAGAAGGATCGCGGCTTTGCCACAGGCGTATTCAACTCCGGAGCTCAAATCGGTGCCCTCGTTGCTCCCTTCAGCATTCCTCTCATCGCTCGCGCATGGGGTTGGGAGATGGCTTTCCTTATTATAGGTGCGCTGGGATTCCTATGGATGGGTGGCTGGATGGTCACCTATTATCCTCCGCGCAAAAACAAGCGCGTCAACGCTGCCGAACTCGCCTATATCGAGCAAGACCAAGCCGAAGCGCCCCAGCAAGCCGCTGAGCCAACCGAAAAAGTGGGACTGCTCAAACCCTTTACATATCGCCAGACCTGGGCCGTAATCTGCGGCCGCTTCCTGCCCGATGGCGTATGGTGGTTCTTGCTCTTCTGGGCTCCGGCATTTTTCAGCGAGGTCTACGGTTATCCCTCTGACTCATGGCAAGCCATGGTTGGCATCTTCTCAATCTACCTGATATCCATGCTATCGCTGGCTGGCAGCTACCTGCCAACCTTTATCCTCAACCACACTAAACTCAACCCTTATGCTGGGCGTATGCGCGGCATGTTTGTGTTCTCGCTTTTCCCTTTGGTAGGCCTGTTTGTGATGCCGCTCGGCAATGTGTCGATGTGGTATCCCGTGGTATTGATTGGCCTGATGGCTGCTGCCCACCAGAGCTGGAGCGCCAATGTATATAATGTGGTGAGCGATATGTTCCCCAAGTCGGTGGTAGCAACTGTCACCGGCGCTGCCGGCTTGGCCAGTGGCCTGGGCAGCCTGTGCTTCAACAAGGGCGCTGGCCACCTGTTTACCTACGCCGAGGAAACTGGAATGCAATTCTTGGGATTCACTGGAGCCAATGCCGGCTATATGATCGTATTCATGGTTGCCGCCTTCGCCTACCTCATCTCCTGGTGCCTGATGAAGCTCCTCGTACCTAAATATAAACTCGTCGAATTATAATATTTACAACCCATTCCCCTCCCCCGTATCCGGATGGCAACTCCCCCGCTGCGGGGGTTGGGGGTCTACTTTTGACTTTTGACTTAATACTTTTGACTTGATATGTCTTTCCTTCTTGACACCGAATGGGCGCGCCGCCTCTACCATGAGCACGCCGAGCAACAGCCCATCATCGATTACCATTGCCACCTCGACCCAAAACTCATAGCCGAGGATCATCGATTTGCCAACATCACCGAGCTGTGGCTCGGTGGCGACCACTACAAATGGCGCGCCATGAGGGCAAACGGAGTAGCCGAACAGTATATCACCGGCGATGCCTCGCCTTGGGAGAAATTCCAGAAATGGGCCGAGACGATGCCCTATCTGATGCGCAATCCTCTGTATCACTGGAGCGCAATGGAGCTCTCATCAGCCTTTGGCATCTATGAGCCGCTGACTGGCGAAAATGCTCGCGAGGTATTTGACCACTGCAACTCGCTGCTTGCCGACCCCGGCTATACCGCTCGGGCGCTGATGGTGAGATACGGCGTGGAAGTGGTATGCACAACCGACGACCCAGCCGACTCACTGGAATGGCACAAAAAGATTGCCGACAGCAAATTTGAAGTAAAAGTACTGCCGGCATGGCGCCCCGACAAGGCTATGGCGGTGACCAGCGGCCAAGCATACTTGGATTATCTTAAAAAACTTGGCGATGCGGCCGGGGTCGAGATTGTTGAGTATGACGACCTGATCGAGGCTCTCGAGCGCAGGGCGGACTTCTTCTCAAAGCGCGGATGCCGCATAGCCGACCACGGCTTGAGCAGATTCCCATACCGCGAGGCATCGGTTGGCGAAGTGCACAGTCTATTCACCCAGGTGCTGGCCGGTGGCGCGATCGATGCCGACGAGGCCGAAATCCTACAGACAGCCCTCTTGCTCGACCTGTGCCGCATCAATCACAAGCAGGGATGGGTGCAACAGTTCCACTTCGGCCCGATGCGCAATGTCAACAGCCGCATGATGGAGCTTCTCGGCCCCGACACCGGCTATGACTGCATCGGCGACTACCGCGCAGCCGAACCGTTGGCTCACACCCTCAATGCTCTCGACAGCAACTCCTGCTTAGCTCCTACCATCCTCTACAACCTGAATCCAGCCGACAACACCTGGGTCGCTGCCCTGTGCGGTTGCTTCCAGGATGGCAGCCGTCCCGGCAAGATACAGATGGGAGCCGCTTGGTGGTTCAACGATCAGCTCTACGGCATGGAGGCACAGATCAATGCTCTGTCGATGCAAGGACTGCTGAGCCGCTTTGTGGGCATGCTCACCGACTCGCGCTCATTCCTCTCCTATCCGAGGCATGACTATTTCCGCCGTCTCCTCTGCCGCATGCTCGGCCGTGACATAGAGCAAGGCTTGATTCCCGAATCTCAATACAACCGCGTTGCCGCCATGGTCGAGGACATCACCTACCGCAATGCCAAATCTTATTTCAATCTATAATAAATAGCTACGCTATGGGCTCCCACCATAGCACCACTGTTCCCAGCGCTTTAGGCGCTGGTCAAAATAGCGCTTTAGGCGCTGGTCAAAATACCCCAATATGGAAAAAACATGGCGATGGTTTGGACCATCCGACAAAATCACCCTCGACATGCTGCGCCAAATAGGCGTCGAGGGCATAGTGACAGCGCTCCACCATATCCCCAATGGCAAGGTCTGGAGCCAAGAAGAGGTGCACAAGATGCGCCAATACATCGAGGATCACGGGCTGCGCTGGAGCGTGGTCGAAAGTCTGCCTGTGAGCGAGTCCATCAAGTACGGCGGACCCGATCGGGACCAGCTGATTGAGAACTACAAGGTGAGCCTAGCCAACCTCGGACGCGAGGGCGTGAAGACGATCTGCTACAATTTCATGCCAGTGCTCGACTGGGCCCGCACCACCCTGGAGTATCCCAATGGCGATGGCACATCATCGCTCTATTTCAACAAGGCTGAGTTTGCCTACTTTGACATCCATATCCTCAAGCGCCCCGGAGCCGAAAATGATTATGATGAGCTCACTCTGCAACGCATGCAGGAACTGAGCAAGCAGATGACCCCCGAGGCCGAACATCGCTTGGTCGAAAACATCATCGTCAAGACCCAGGGATTCGTCAACGGCAATATCACTGAGGACGATGCCGCGCCAGTCGAGAAATTTCGCTCGCTGCTTGCGCTATACGACGGCATCGATGCAGAGCAGCTACGCGCCAACATGAAATATTTCTTGGAGGCCATTATGCCCGTGTGCGATGAGTATGATATAAATATGTGCGTTCACTCCGACGACCCCCCATTGCAAATCTTGGGATTGCCGCGCATAGTGACCTGCGATGCCGACATACGCGCCTTCCTCGATGCTGTGCCCAATCCGCACAACGGCCTCACATTCTGCGCCGGTTCTCTCAGCGCTGGCGCACACAACAATGTGCCCGAACTGGCCCGCAAATATGCCGACCGCACTTGGTTTGTGCATCTGCGCAGTTGCCAGACCCTCCCCAACGGCGATTTCCGCGAGGCTTCGCATCTCGGTGGCCGCGCCAACGTAATCGAATTGGTAAGAATATTTGAGCACTCGCTGCGCGAGCGTGGTTTAGACACCAAGTCGTTGCCTATGCGCGTCGACCATGCTCCGTTGATGCTTGGCGATGAGAAGATAGGATACAACGCCGGTTACTCATTCCACGGGCGCATGCTCGCCCTGGGTCAGGTCGAGGGCGTAATGGCAACAGTAGCCACTGAGGCATAAAGTGGCCTCAATATCGACACTTCCCACTATATCGATTCTTGTCGAATATGTCGATTCTTTTCGATTCCTGTCAAAAAGTTTAAATATTATCCCCGTTATATGAACGAATTATTCTCTGTAGCCAACCGAGTAGTGGTCATCACCGGTGGCACCGGTGTGCTCGGGGCTTGCATAGCCAAATATCTGGCTCGCGAGGGCGCGAAAGTCGTGATTATGGGTCGCCGCAAAGAAGAGGGCGAGGCCATTGTCAATGAGATAGCCCGCGATGGGGGCGAGGCCATGTTCCTGACCACCGATGTGATGCGCCAAGAGGTGCTGGAGCAGAATCTCGCCGACATCCTAGCCCGATACGGGCGCGTTGATGCTCTGCTCAATGCCGCCGGCGGCAATATGCCCGGAGCTACCATCGCTCCCACTGGCAATTTCTTCGACCTAAAGGTTGCCGATTTCCAGCGAGTGCTCGACCTGAATCTCACCGGCACTGTGCTTCCAACCCAAGTTTTCCTCAAGCCCATGGTTGAGGCAGGTCGCGGGGCCATCGTCAATTTCTCTTCGATGGCAGCTTTCCGCCCGCTGACACGCGTGTGCGGCTACGCCGCCGCCAAGGCTGGCATCAGCAACTTCACCGCCTTTTTGGCCAACGAGGTAGCTACCAAATTCAGTCCTAAGATTCGCGTCAACGCCATAGCTCCGGGCTTCTTCCTCACCAACCAGAACCGTTCGCTGCTCACCAATCCCGACGGATCGCTCACCGAACGCGGAGCCGATGTGATACGCCAGACCCCATTCAAGCGCTTTGGCGACCCCGAGGAGCTGTGCGGCACCATCCAGTACCTCATCTCCGATGCCTCGCAGTTTGTCACCGGCACAGTAGCCGTAGTCGATGGCGGCTTCAACGCCTTTGCAATGTAGTGCTCCAAGCGGAGGCGGTTGCCTCCTTTTCCCATAAAGCCACAAGGGCATAAAACCACAAGGATTAAGAGGCTTATGGTTTTATGCCCTTGTGGTTTTATGGTTTATTGGGGCATCTGCCCCAATAAAATACTTAATTTATGCAAAAGTATTTGGTAGTGTCAAATATAGTGCGTAACTTTGCACTACCAAAACGCAAGGCGATTTAGTGTAGTGGTC
>JAJBUH010000098.1:12233-23709 GCA_020860445.1 Bacteroidales bacterium
TAGCACGCCGCCCTCTCACGGCGGAAACCCGGGTTCGAGTCCCGGATTCGCTACTTAAGCCTACCATAGGCACAGTGCAAAAATATAGCTAACGGCGATTTAGTGTAGTGGTCTAGCACGCCGCCCTCTCACGGCGGAAACCCGGGTTCGAGTCCCGGATTCGCTACTCAAGCCTCTGAGCAAAACTCAGAGGCTATTTCTTTTGAGGGTGGTTTAGGAATCCTAGGCTGCCTAGGAAACCTAAACCACCACAAAGGAGCAAAGGCGCAAAGATGGCGGTTGACTCATCTTTGCGCCTTTGCTCCTTTGTGCCTTTGTGGTGGCCAGCTTGCGCTCTCTGCCTACTTCTGGATCGTCTGTGACGAGAAAGTCAGCTTGATCTTGGCGTCGTCGAGGAGCAGGCGAGCCATTGTGGGGGTGGCCATATAGGGGGTGATCATCGACAGGGTCGAGGTGGTATAATAATAGTAATAGCTGCTGCTCGAGGTCTCGAATGTCGCGCTCACCGGCATCAGCGTGAAGGTATAATCCTCCTCGGTGATCTCATCCTTGTCCAACAAATCCAATATATAGCTGCGCATCGATGAGAAGCTGTAGCAGAAATTGTCGGAATCGTAGGTGGCGTAGAATGATGTCACATTGTCGGGGAGCTGATTGCTGGCAAAGAAATCTTCTTTCTCCTTGGTCAACACCATCAACAGATAGGTCGGCACCGTGATGTCGAAATCATTGGTGATCTCCTCGACCGGGATGGACATGGTCACGGTATTGAGCACGGTCAGGTCGGCATCGTTGCTGCGATAAGCGTTGATAATCTCCGGAGCCGGAAAACGTGCTTGCACCTCCAGGCCCACCGGGGCAGAGATGACTTGTTCACCGGCCTCGGCACGAGCCAACAGCTCCTCGCTTACCTCCATAGAGATGTCATTGTTGGTGACAATCTCAGGAGTCACAGCCAGGTAATTGCCCACGCTGTAGACTGTGGTGTCAGCCTCGAGGTCGTCATCATAATATGTATTATGGTAATAGAGCGACATCAGAGTCGACGACGAGCGGAACAGACGGCCCGAACCAAACGAGTTTTTCAGATACACGCCCTTGAAGACATTTTGAGCAAATGCTGTGGGCGATGAGAAATTGGCCGGATTGTCCTTGTAGGCCTGGAATATGCGCTCGGCAAGCTCCATGGGCATAGTGGCAGCAATCTCAAGGCCGCTGGCATATACAGTGTCGGCGTACTGGTAATGGCTGGTATGAGACAGGTTGTATATCACCGACGCGAGCGGAGCCGAGGTTGGGTCGTAATACCCCGATGGGTCAAAGTCGCTATAGATTGGCGAGGGCAGCAGCTCGGTCAGCTCATAAATCTCAAGCCCCATAGGGGTGAGCGAGTCGCCCACCAGGTCGCCGTCAGCCACATACAGGTACAGGACCAGCGAGTCGAGATCGGCGAGGGTGATATTGGTGGTGTCGAGAGTCGACGACGGCATGAACTGTGTCACCACATCGCTCTCTAAGCGACCGAAGCCTTTGGCCTCGAATCTGCCCATCAGCTGGGCAATTGTGCGCGATTGCACCTTGCCCGTCGCAACTGACGAGCCGGTGATACTGAAATCGGAATCGACCACGATCTCCAGTTTGTCCTGGACGATCGATTGGCCGATGGTGGATTCGCTGCTGCAGCTGCCCACGATGGCAGCCATAATCAGAGCGAAGCATAGAAAGAAAGGCAGTTTCTTCATTAGAGTGTTGCGCAAAAGTCAGCGTAGGCTTGGGGGTTGTCGAGACCGGGGAAGTCGAGCACGGGCTTGCCTTGCGCGCGAGCATATTCAAGCAGCTCGGGATTTGCATCGGCGGTGGCTGCCACTACAGCGTCGCTGTTGTCGATAGCCAGGCGATTGAGAGCATTGAAGTCAACGGGACCTTGGGTGATAGCCTTGAGAGCGTCGGCTGGAATATCCAGGGCCTCGACCTTCTCGGCCATTCTCGGGTCTAATTCGCCCTCGAATCCTCCACCGAATACCGAAAACACCACCTTGGCGTTTTTGAAGGCTGGATCATCGGGATACTTGGTCTTGATCAGCGCAGGGCACAGGGCGGTAATCCAACCCTCGCAGTGCACTATTTCGGGATACCAGCGCAGTTTTCTCACTGTCTCAATCACGCCTACTGAGAAGAAGATCGACCGCTCGTCGTTGTCCTCGGGATGGTTCTCGATTTCAAGGGCCGTTGAGGCGTGATGATGGAAAAAGTCATCATTGTCGATGCAGTAGACTTGCAAACGCGAGGGCTGCAGGGTGGCCACCTTGATGATGAGTGGGTGGTCATTGTCGTCGATGGGAATGTTGAGGCCCGATAGGCGTATCACCTCATGGAGCTGATTGCGGCGCTCGTTGATGCAACCGTATTTGGGCATGAACGTGCGCACCTCCACTCCGTTGGTCTGAAGCCACTGCGCCACGTCGCGGCAGAGCACCGACATGGTGGTGGCAGGGACATACGGATGGATTTCCTGAGAGATGTGTAAAGCTTTTGTTACGTCCATTAGGATAATATGTTTGGAATAATCGTGCAAAGTTACGAATTTTTTTCGACATAGCCGCAATCCAATTTCCTCCAATCGACAACCCAATCTCACCCACGCCCGATATTCACAAACTTTAACGTGCCCTATCAAATATTTTTGGGTAATTACCGAAAAAGCCGTAACTTTGCAACTTAAAAGCAAATACACTCATTTTTCACCATGGCTGAAAACATCGACAACACAGCTGCAGAAGGCAAGAAAGGCCTCAATTTCGTTGAAGAGATAGTTTACAACGACCTCCAGGAGGGCAAGAACGGCGGACGCCTCAACACCCGCTTCCCCCCGGAGCCCAACGGTTACCTGCATATCGGCCACGCCAAGGCCATCTGCATGGACTTTGGTGTTGCTGAGAAATTCGGCGGCACTTGCAACCTCCGCTTCGACGACACTAATCCCGTCAAGGAAGACGTAGAATACGTTGACTCTATCCGCGAGGACATCCATTGGCTCGGTTTCGACTGGGGCGATCGCGAATACTACGCCTCAGACTATTTCCCACAGCTCTACGAGCTGGCCCTGCGCCTAATACGCGAAGGCAAAGCATACGTCGACGACCAGACCTCAGAGCAGATTGCCGAGCAGAAGGGTTCGCCCTCAGTGCCCGGCAAGGAGAGCCCCTATCGCAACCGCTCGGTCGAAGAGAACCTCGATTTGTTCCAGCGCATGAATGCTGGCGAGTTTGACGAGGGCTCGCGCGTGCTGCGCGCCAAAATCGACATGTCGTCGCCCAACATGCACTTCCGCGACCCCATAATGTACCGCATAATCAAGCATCCCCACCACCGCACCGGCACCACCTGGAAGGTCTACCCCATGTACGACTTCGCCCACGGCCAGAGCGACTACTTTGAGGGTGTGACCCACTCGATATGCACACTCGAGTTCGAGGTGCACCGCCCGCTCTACGAATACTTTGTCAAGGAGCTGGCCGACGACAGCTATTGCCCCCGCCAGATCGAGTTCAACCGCCTCAACCTCACCTACTCGGTGATGAGCAAGCGCAAACTGCTGCAGCTCGTCAAGGAGGGCCTGGTCGACGGCTGGGACGACCCGCGCATGCCCACCATCTCTGGCATGAGACGCCGTGGCTACACCCCGCAGTCGATCCGCAACTTCATCGACACAATCGGATACACCAAATACGAGGCTCTCAACAGCATCTCGCTGCTTGAGCATGCCGTGCGCGACGACCTCAACCGCATCGCCACCCGCGTGATGGGCGTAATTAATCCCCTCAAAGTGGTCATCACCAACTATCCCGAGGGTCAAACCGAAATGGTCGAGATGGAGAACAATCCCGAGCAACCCGGCAGCGGCACCCACCAGATGCCTTTCAGCCGCGAGATCTACATCGAGCGCGACGACTTCATGGAGAATCCTCCCAAGAAATTCTTCCGTCTGGCTCCTGGTGCCGAGGTACGCCTCAAGGGCGCTTACATCATCAAGTGCGAAGAGGTCATCAAGGATGCCGATGGCAATATCGTAGAACTGCGTTGCACCTACGACCCAGCAACCCACAGCGGAGCTCCCGGTGCTGCCCGCAAGGTCAAGGGCACCCTCCACTGGGTATCGGCCAAGGATGCTGTCGACGCTGAGGCTCGCCTCTACGACCGACTATTCGCTGTTGAGAATCCTGCCGCTGAGCCTGACCGCGACTTCCGCGAGATGCTCAATCCCGATTCGCTCAAGGTAGTCGAGCACATCAAGATTGAGCCCTACGCAGCCGAAATCGCCAAGCAGGGCGCCAAGCTGCAATTCCAGCGCATCGGGTATTTCACACCCGACTACAGCTCTACTCCCGAGCATCTGGTGTTCAACCGCACCATGGCCCTCAAGGACAGCTGGGAGAAAGAGCAAAAGAAATAACAACCCTTACACCCCTAAACATCTTTACGCCCTATCATGGACGAAGACGAAGAATACTCCGACACCAGAGAGGAGCTCCTCAACCGCTTCCGCGACAGCTTAGGCAAACCATTGGCTGAGAGATTTTTTGACGAAGGCGACCTCGTAGAGATTTTTGACTACGCCGGCGACCTCAACGATGATTTCCTGCGAATGGAGGTGCTGATGTGCGGAGCGCGTTTCTTTCCCGATAGCGAAGAATTGCTTGAGCGCCGCGGAATTTTCTACTCACAATATTCCGACGAAGCGCGCGAGCAATTCCTCGCCCACAATCCCCCCGACGGCAACCTCATCCTGGAGTTGATCAACCTGCGCGCTTTCCCGCCAAAGCCAGAAGAGGCCCGCAAATGCCTCGACTCGCTGCTCGCCGCCAATCAGAGGATGGACGACGAGGAGATCATCCAAGTGGTTGACTTGGCCTCATCGCTCTCGCAATACCCCTGGCTCAAGGACAACCTTGAGGCGCTGCGCACCCGCAACGATTTCACCAACGTGCTACTCTTTGAGACAGCCATAGCTGCCGAGAATGCACAGGATTTCCAGTACTCGGCCAAGCTGCTCGAAGAGCTAACCGAGATCGAGCCATTCAATTCCTATTATTGGATGATGCTGTCGCGCCAATACGCCGAACTGGATGATGTCGACAAGGCCCTCAACGCCATCGACTATTCTCTGGCAATCAAGCCCGATTCGTCGGTATCGTTGCTGGTCAAAGCCAAGCTGCTCTACGCTCTGGAGCATCCCATCGAGGAGGTAATCGACATCGTGCGCCGAGCTCTCGAGTACAACCCGGCCGATGTGGATTGTCTGCGATTCTTGGCCTCGCTCTACAATGCCTCGGGCCATCCCGAGCAGGCATCAGCCCTGTTGCAGCACGCGCTCAACGAAGGGCCAATCTCGGGCGATGCCGGCAGCCGCGACCGCGCTCTCGACCTCATCCCCGACCTGCTGATGTATAATCCCGAGAATCCTGAGGAACTCTTCGACCGATTCTTCTCGGCTTGCGAGGAAAACAACCAGATCATGTGGGCCTCATGGGCACAGCAGCTGTCGCTGCAAGGCTACCCCACCTTGGCACGCAAATGCCTGGAATGTTTTGAGCGCAATACCGGCCAACGCATCCCATCGGTATTTGAAATCGAGGAGGCTTTCCGCGCTAAGAATTACATGCAGGTCATCAACTCGACTGAGGACTATCTCAAAGCCATCGGCATGGCCGAGCATGACTTTCCCGCAATTCTGGGCATGCATGTCATAGCATTGGTGAAGATGAACAATTTCCTCGGAGCCTACACCATGTGCAACGATTTCTTTGAGAAGATTGACATCTCGAATTACAAAGCCGCCAACACGCGCCTCGAATACATGGGCCTGGCCGGTCTGCTCAGCTTGATCAAATCTAAGATCGAGAGATCGACCAAGCCGCGTGACTGGGCCGATTTTGACCCACTGGCATTCTGGACATAAGCCTCGATAGTCTCGATAATATCGATAGCATCGAGACTATCGACCGCCCTTTTGACTTTTGACTTTTGACTTGTTTCTCCTCGACTTTTGACTTTTCACTTTTGACTTAGTATGGTCACATTTTTCAAAAAAGGATCCTCAAAAATCTACGCCGTAGAGAGCGACCACGCACTCAACGACCTTGAAAAAGAAAAACTTACTTGGCTCTTCGACGGTGCCCAGCCCCTGGCTGGCTCGTCGGTCAAGGGCACATTCATCGGTCCTCGCAAGGAAATGATCACCCCTTGGAGCACCAATGCAGTGGAAATCACCCAGAACATGGGGCTCGACGGCATCAACCGCATCGAGGAGTTCAACCTCACCAAGGACGAGCAGCCAGCATTTGACAAGATGCTGCAGCGCGTCTACCACGGCCTCGACGCCAAGGTGTTTGACATCCGCCGCAAGCCCGATGAGATCGTCTACATCAGCGACATCAGCGAGTACAACCAGCGAGAGGGCCTGGCCCTGAGCCCCGATGAGGAGGCTTACCTGCGCGGCTTGGCCGAGAAGCTTGGCCGTCAGCTCACCGACAGCGAGGTATTTGGTTTCTCGCAAGTCAATTCTGAGCATTGTCGCCACAAGATTTTCAACGGCACTTTCATCATCGATGGCGAGGAGAAGCCACTGTCGCTCTTCAAACTAATCAAGAAGACCTCCCAAGAGAATCCTAACGGCTTGGTATCAGCCTATAAAGACAATGTGGCATTTGTCAAAGGGCCGGTGATCAGCCAGTTCGCACCCGAGCGTCCCGACGTGCCTTCTTATTTCATCGAGACTCCACTCAAATCTGTCATCTCTCTCAAGGCTGAGACCCACAACTTCCCCACTACAGTCGAACCATTCAACGGCGCAGCCACTGGCAGCGGCGGCGAGATTCGCGACCGTCTCGGCGGTGGCCAAGCATCGCTGCCACTGGCCGGCACAGCCGTGTATATGACCTCGTATCCGCGCCTGTCGCCTGAGCATCGCTGGGAGTTGATGATGAATCCGCGCGTATGGCTCTATCAGACCCCAGCCGAAATCCTCATCAAGGCCTCAAACGGCGCAAGCGACTTTGGCAACAAATTCGGCCAACCGCTGATTTGCGGCAGCTTGCTCACTTTTGAGCATGACGAAAACGGCAAACTCTACGCTTACGACAAGGTGATCATGCTGGCTGGCGGCATAGGATTCGCAGCAGCCGAGCATGCCATAAAGGGCGAGCCTAAAGGCGGCGAAAAGGTTGTGGTCATGGGTGGCGACAACTACCGCATCGGCATGGGCGGCGGTGCCGTCAGCTCGGTCGAGACCGGACAATATGACAATTCAATCGAACTCAACGCTGTGCAGCGCGCCAACCCAGAGATGCAAAAGCGCGTAGCCAATGTGATCCGCGCTCTGGCTGAGAGTCCCAACAATCCTATTATATCCATACACGACCATGGCGCAGGCGGCCACCTCAATGCTCTGTCAGAACTGGTTGAGGCTACTGGCGGCAAAATCGATATGGGCGCTCTGCCAATCGGCGACCCCACTCTCTCGGCCAAAGAAATCATCGGCAATGAGAGCCAGGAGCGCATGGGAATGGTCATCAAGGCCGAAGACATCCCCTATGTCGAGCAAATCGCCCAACGCGAGCGCGCTCCGCTCTACGTGGTCGGCGATACCACTACCGACCATCGCTTTGTGTTTGAGCAGCCCGATGGCGTAAAGCCCATCGACCTGGAGATGGCCGACATGTTTGGCAATTCGCCAAAGACGGTGATGGAGGACAAGACTGTGCATGTATCCTACAAGCCGGTCGACACCGACCCCGCCAAGCTCGACCAATACCTACATGATGTGCTGTCGCTTGAGGCTGTAGCTTGCAAGGACTGGCTCACCAACAAGGTTGACCGCTCGGTGACTGGCCGCATCGCTCGCCAGCAATGCCAAGGCGAAATCCAGTTGCCGCTCAGCGACTGCGGCGTGGTTGCCCTCGACTATGACGGCAAGGCTGGCATCGCCACCTCGATTGGCCATGCGCCACAGGCTGCCCTCGTTGATGCCGCTTCGGGTTCGGTACTCGCTGTAGCCGAAGCTCTGACCAACATCGTAGGCGCAAACCTCAAAAAAGGTCTCAAGAGCGTGTCGCTCAGCGCCAACTGGATGTGGCCATGCAAAAACGCTGGCGAGGACGCAGCGCTGTACCGCGCCGTTGAGGCTTGCAGCGACTTTGCTTGCAAGCTCGGCATCAACATCCCCACCGGCAAGGATTCGCTCTCGATGACGCAAAAGTATGGCGAGGACAAGGTTTTCGCTCCCGGCACCGTCATCATCTCGGCCGCTGGCGAGGTCTCGCATGTGCGCCGTACCGTCAGCCCAGTGCTCAAAAACGACCTCAACTCCCAACTCTATTATATCGACTTCTCGTCTTGTCCGCTCGAACTCGGCGGTTCGGCCCTGGCTCAGACGCTCAACCGTCTTGGCGACCGCGTGCCCACCGTGGCCGATGTCGACAAGTTCAAGACTGCCTTTGATGCCGTGCAGGGATTGGTTAAGAATCGCAAACTCACTGCCATCCACGATGTCAGCGCCGGCGGCTTGATCACCACTCTGCTCGAGATGACATTCGGCAACTCGACCGGAGGTCTCAAATTCTACACCGACGGCTTCCGCCACTATGGCGAGACCGACCTGATTAAGATTCTCTTTGCCGAGAATCCGGCAGTGGTCATCCAAGTCGAGGACCAGCGCAAGGATGATGTCGAGAAGGTGCTTGACCAAGCTGGCGTGAAATACTTCCCCATCGGCTGTCCGCAAGAAGAGCGCGTAATCATGGTCACCGATGATGACACTGAGCATTTGCTCGGCATCGACTATCTGCGCGACGTATGGTACGAGCCATCGTATCTGCTCGACTGCCTGCAGAGCGGCGAACGCTGCGCTGCCGACCGTTTCAACAACTACAAGCAGCAGCCTATCCGCTACGCTCTCAAGCGCGACTTCAGCGGCAAACTCGGCGCTTACGGCCTGAGCCATCACAACAAAGCCGAGCGCAAAGCCAAGGCAGCTATCATCCGCGAAAAGGGTGTCAACAGCGACCGCGAAATGGCTTACTCGCTGTATCTGGCCGGATTTGATGTCAAGGACGTGCACATGACCGACCTAATGTCGGGCCGCGAGACCCTCGAGGATGTCAATATGATAGTGTTCTGCGGCGGTTTCTCAAACAGCGATGTGCTCGGTTCGGCCAAGGGATGGGCCAGCGGCTTTGTTTGGAATGAGAACGCCAAGCGCGCCCTCGATAATTTCTACAAGCGCGAAGACACTCTCAGCCTCGGCGTGTGCAACGGTTGCCAGTTGATGATCGCTCTCGGCCTCATCAACCCAGAGCATGAGAAACCATCGCGCATGGACCACAATGTGTCGCACAAGTTTGAGTCAGAATTTGTAGGCGTGACCATCCCCGACAACCATTCGGTGATGTTTGCCAACCTCTCTGGCACTCGCACTGGCGTATGGGTGGCTCACGGCGAGGGTCGCTTCCTGCTGCCCGAGGGATGGGACAAGTACCATGTGATTGCTCGCTACAACTATAAGCAGTATCCCGGCAATCCCAACGGTTCGGTTGGCGCAGTGGCTGGCATAGCTTCGGCCGATGGTCGCCACGTGGCTATCATGCCTCACCCCGAGCGCTCAATCTTCCCCTGGCAGTGCGCTTACTATCCACGCAATCGCCGAGCCGACGATGTGACTCCTTGGTTCAAGGCCTTCGTCAACGCTCGCCAATGGATCGAATCCCATGCTTAGGTTTTCGCCTTGCAAAATCAATATCGGCCTCGATATCGTGGCCAAGCGCCCCGATGGCTACCATGACATAGTAACTGCCATGGTGCCGGTGCCTTGGCACGACATCGTTGAGATCATACCGGCCGACGGCCCCGACACCGTGCTAACGGTGCTCGGGCGCCCCGTCGACTGTCCTCCCGAAAAGAATCTTGTGGTCAAGGCTTTCCGAGCCATGGAGACTCTCTTCGGTCTTCCTCCCGTCGAGATAGTGCTCCAGAAAATCATACCCGACGGGGCCGGTCTTGGGGGCGGTTCGGCCGATGCCGCGACCACCATCTTGATTCTCAACGACTTGTTCCATCTCGGACTGCCTAAGGCCGACATATCCCAGATTGCCGCCAAGATTGGAGCCGACTGCCCATTCTTTATCTACGATGAGCCGATGCTCTGCATGGGCACCGGCACCGACATGCGCCCAATCAAGCTGCCGCTTGAGGGCTATCATTTGGTTATCGCCAAACCGCAGGGGTTCAGTATTCCCACCAAGGAGGCCTACGCCGGCATCACTCCAGCTCGACCAGCCGTGCCGCTTGAGCAGTTGCTCCAGCTGCCCGTCGCCGAGTGGCAAGGCCGCGTCAAAAATGACTTCCAGCCCGTGGTATTCTCATCACCGTCTCCTCTCAACACCTGTCCCGAGCTATACACGACGATGCTCGGCCATGGTGCAGTATATGCCAGCTTGAGCGGTTCTGGCTCAAGTGTCTACGGGTTATTCTCCAACGCCGAGCAAGCCGATGCTTGCTTGGTCTCTCTGCCTGATACGGCTATTGCCTACAGGTGCACACTCTGACGCCCCAGCGGGTGTAAGAGACCTAACTATCCTATTTTCAACCTATTGGTCCACAAATGAAAGAATTAAAGTATTTGTTTTACGATACAGAGCGCAGCGGCAACGATCACATGGTCAGTATCGGCTATGTGGTCACTGACAGCACGGGCGCCATCCTCGATGAGGGGTATGAGATTATCAAGCCTTATAAAGCGATTTCGCGCTCGTCGGTGGCTATACACGGTATCACCACCAGCGAAGCGCGTAAAAAAGGGATAGCTCTCTCCAAGGCTCTGAGCCTATTCAACCGTGTGGCTCGCAACTCTGATGTCATCGCATGCTATTCGGCCTCGGGCGACCTCTGCTCTATGGCCCTCGCCTGTGAGCATGCGCGCATGCCCTTGGTATTTGACAAAGGCACTGCTACGGTGGTAGATGTAGCTCAAATGGGAATAAACTATATGTGGGAGCGCCATCCCGACACCTTCGGCATGACCCCGAGTCTCGAGGCTCTATACAATGCCCTATTCCCCGGCCGCGAGTTTGTAGCCCACAATGCTCTCAGCGATGCCAAGGCTGCCGCCGAGTGCTTCTGGGAATTGATGCGTCTGGGCTTCCTCTCCTTCAACGCCATCCTCCCCTACGCCAAGGTCATCGAGCGTTGCCGCCCCAAGAAGAAAGCCAAATCCACCAAAGCCAAAAAGCAAGACCCCACTCCCAGTGCGTAGCACGACTCTTATCGGTTATCCCTATCAGTGCGTAGCACGACTCTTGTCTGCCCCACATGGAGTGCGTAGCACGTAATGGGGGGTTAACAGTATACTTCCATCCATAAATAAAGAGTGCGTAGCACGGCTCTTGTCTGTTAACTATACCTTTGCATATCCATTTCAAGG
>JAJBUH010000206.1 GCA_020860445.1 Bacteroidales bacterium
GTGAGAATCTGTGTGAACCTGTGGTTTCTCTTTCATTTTACATTTTTAGTTTTCATTTTTCATTTTTCATTTTTCATTTTTCATTATTAATTATTCATTTATACATCGGGTCGGAGCTTCGCGCTTGCTGTTGATATTGGCAGGGTGGGGCATGGATTCCAAGCTATTTCAGGGCTTGGAGCATACGGGTTTTGACATTGCCGTAGCTTGGGATTATCGGCAAATGCCTCAGCAACTTGAATTCGCCGAACCGTACCAGGAGGTATGCGTTCTGGCGTGGTCGCTCGGCGTATTGGCGGCGCAAGAGATTGTGCCGTTGCTGGGCAAAAAGGTTGGCCGCTGCATTGCCGTGGCTGGCACTCCCTGGCCCGTCGATGATGAGCGCGGCATACCATCGGCCATATTCTATGGCACCCTCGACAATCTTGATGCTCGCAATCTCGCCAAATTCCAGAGGCGAATGTGTGGCTCGGCTGCTGCATATCAGGATTTTCTTAGCCGTGCCTCATCGCGCAGCATTGAGGATTTGCGAGAAGAGTTGGCAGCTTTGGGAGAACTTGCCAAGGCCCCAAGCCATTGCCTTGGGATTTGGCTATCCTTACTACCGAAGATGGCATATACCCCATAGCCAATCAACGCAAAGCATGGGAATCCACACCTTGCGCTGAATATGCTTGGCCGCATCTGCCCGACTTCGGTTATCTGCTGTCGCATTTCTTCATCGACAAGCAGAGGGTGAGCCAACGATTTACCGAGGCTGCAGCGAGCTATGACAACAATGCCTCGGTGCAAGCCGCCATTGCTGGCGATCTGTGGCAGGAACTGGGTCTGACAGGCTGGGCAGCAGCGCATCCGCGATTTACGAGCAGTTACAACGCATCGACCGTGATTGAGATTGGTCCCGGCACTGGCATTTTCACTTCGCTCTATGCGCCCGACATTGACGCTTATTGCGATTGGCAGCTATGGGACATTGCGGCCCTCAACCCCGAGGCAGTCAAGCGCGGCGCTTGCTTTAAACAATGCGATGCCGAGATGGAGATTCGGCGTCTGGCCTCTGGCACTGTGGATTACATCCTGTCAAATTGCGCTGTGCAGTGGTTCCACTCGCCGAGCCGATTCTTAGAGGAGTGCGCTCGCGTGCTCAAGCCCGGCGGTATCTTGGCTTTCTCAACTTTCGACCCGGAGAATCTGCCCGAGTTGCGCCAAGCGATGCCAAATGTTGCCACCCTTACCACGCCCACGCTCGAAGCTTGGCAGCTGATGCTCCCCGCCGAACTGGAACTGCTCAGCGCCAAGCGCACTGACCATCCTCTGCTTTTCTCCACCCCGCGCGATGTGCTGGCCCACATGCGTTCGACTGGGGTCAACGCCCTCTCGCGCCCCTCCCTCTCATCTCTCCACGCCTTCATGGACCGCTACCCGCGCCTCTACGGCGGCTGCCCCCTCACCTACATCTCCCTCATCCTCGTCATGCGCCGCCGGTAGGGGAGAATAAAGAATGAGTACAGGGGCGGAGGCCACTGTACTCAATACTATATTAGATGGGATGGGTTATTCGAGGATTAGGATTTGGCGGGGGGGGAGAGGGTGAGGGTGTCGGCGATGGTGAGGGATTGGCCGGTGAGCATGTCGCGGCGAGTTGAGCCGATGGGGAGGACTTCGGCGGTTTGGACTGTGCGCATGGTGGCCTCACGGTCGTTGCCATTGAGCATAATCACTACGTCGCTGCCATCTGCCGCCTTGCGCTGGTAGACATAGATGCCGTCTTGCGGCATGAAATGCTTGAGGGTGCCAGTCTTGACAGCCTCATTTGTGCGGCGCCAGTTGAGCAGAGTGGAGAGGAAGTCCCAAGCTTCGTTCTGCAGCGGCGTGCGCCCAGCGGCTGTGAAAGCATTGGTAGTGTCCCCTGGGAATCCGCCGGGGAAGTCAAGGCGCACATTGCCATCGGTTGGCTTCATGTCGCCATGCATCAGCAGCTCGGTGCCATAGTAAATCTGAGGAATGCCACGGGTGGTGAGCAAGAAGGTCTGCGCTTGCTTCCACTGGCCCAAGTCGGTAGGCTCCTCAAGCAGATAGCGGTCAGTATCGTGATTGTCAAGGAATGTAAGTATATGCGTTGGGTCGGGCAGCAGATAGTCGAGCGTGAGATGTTCCCATAGCTTATACAGGCCACCATCTTTATTGAATGCCTCCTTGGCCACATATACCATAGGGAAGTCCATCACCGTAGGAAGCTGCGGGTCGCCGAGCACGTTGACGGTCGAACCTTTCTGCCAGAAAGCTGGACCGCCATCACGGGCTATCCAGCACTCGCCCACGATATTCATATTGGGATATTCATCGGCTACGGCCTTGCACCAGCGGCCCATAGCGTTGAAGTCAGCATAAGGGTAGGTGTCCATGCGTATGCCATCTATTTGCGCCTCTTCGATCCACCAGATTGAGTTCTGGGTCAAGTATTTCCATACATGCGGATTGCGTTGGTTGAGGTCAGGCATAGCCTCGACAAACCAACCGTTGACTGTCAAGTCGCGGTCGTAATCTGAGGCATAGGGGTCGCTGATTGTGTTGAGGCGGAAGTTGGTCTGGATATATTCGTCAGGGTTATTGAACCAATCGCGAGCTGGCATATCCTTCTTCCACGGATGGTTTGAGCCGCAGTGGTTGAAGATCATATCCATCACTACCTTGAGGCCTCGCGAGTGGGCATCAGCAATCAGATCCTTGTACTCTTGATTGGTGCCAAAGCGACGGTCAACTGCATAGTAGTCGGTGGTAGCATAGCCGTGGTACGAGCCGCCGGGCATGTCGTTCTCGAACACTGGGTTGATCCAGATGGCGGTAACGCCGAGCGAGTCGATGTAGCCAAGATGCTCATGGATGCCAGCGATATTGCCGCCATGGCGCCCGTCAAAGGCTGAGCGGTCGGCCCCAATGGGGTATTCGAGGCCAGAGGTTGTGGTTTGGCCTTGCCCTTGGGCAAAGCGGTCGGGCATCACCATGTATAGCACATCGGCCGAGGTAAACCCTTGGTGCTCTTCGGGTTTGAGCTGGCGCGGCTTGAGGGTGTAATCGACAGTGGTCGACTTCTTACCCTCGGTAAAGGTGATGGGGAACGTGCCAGGCTGTGCGTCCTGGCCAATTGCGAGGTAGAGGAGTTGGTAGTTGGGGCTCTGGAGCTCTACGCGCTCAGCGAGGGTCACGCCGGGATAACTGAGCGAAGGCTCAGCGGCGGCGATGTTCTGACCCGACACTAAGAGCTGCAGAGTGTCGCTGTGCATGCCTGTCCACCAGTGCGGGGGGTCGATCTTGTCGACCTTTGGTTTTTGCGCTCCCATGGCTGAGAGGGCAACGAGAGCCAATGTCAAGGCTCCGGAAACGATTCGTTTCATGGTTGTGAGAATTTTTTGCGCCCGTGCCATCTCTATGGCTCCGAGCATGGTTGGTGAAAATATTGGTAGAACAGGTGAATGGTGGTTGATTATAGGTATTAATTTTTGACACCGCAAATTTAGCAATAATTTTCCAAACCAGGCCCAATTATCTCAGATAAAAATCATTGCTCAGCCACGGACTTTTGTGTAGAGTTGCCAATTATACTGGACAAATTCAACAAAAATGTCAAATCTGTCCATTATAATGGACAAAATCAACAGAAATGTCAAATCTGACCAATATAATGGACAGAATCCTTACGGCTGCTTCTCATGTAATCCATTATGACCTATGGTGGAATCCTGCGGTTGAGGCTCAGGCCACTGACCGCGCTTATCGCATAGGCCAAACTCAGAATGTTTTTGTCGATCGCTTCATTACTCAAGGTACTTTTGAGGAGAAAATCAATGATATGATAAACCGCAAGCGTAATCTCGCCGAAATGACTGTCAGCACGGGCGAAACCTGGCTCGGCAACCTCTCCAACTCCGAGCTCCACGAAATGAAATACTGGATGTTACCTATGGGTATTATAACTATCAAATAATTTTTGGTTAAGGACAAGAGTTTACCGGCCTTTGCGGGCAGTCGCTTTATAGGTCCAATATCTCCGTTGGGCAAAATTGAAATCTATTAAAGAGTCATTGGCAGAGACATACAACCATGAAATTGGGCCATCGGTAAGAGCCCAAAAATCATCAGGTTTTTCTCTCCTACCTAATATCCCTGAATCATGTTGAAATATAGTGACTGTTTCACCCGGCAGTAAATTAAGAGACAGAGTGTCAAGTGATGCGACATATTCTATATCAAGCGCCTCTTCCGTTTCATTGGATACATCATAGTAATATTCTCCAAAGAAGTCACAGGCTGACATTAGGAATGTCATAGTTATAAGAAACCAGCCTTTTCGTAGATTCTTCATAAAGAGCCACATTAGAATTATGGAGAGATTTTTAATATATAAGGCCGAATAGCCAGAGAGGAATTTTATTGGTAGTCCCTATTTCTACGCCATCACGCACTACATAGCTCTTTTCTATGTTACGTATCTGGGCGAAACCTTTATTTTTTCCTCCTACCTCAAAAAGATATTTGTCATCAACTAAGAAATCTCCTTGAGTAGGCATCAGACACTTGTGGCTTTCTGAAAGCAAGGATGCAAAGCACGTCTCTCTGACGGTACCGATAAGGCTTTGCTGAGATCATCCGCAAAGGCCTCCTTGATATGCTGGAGCATAAGGGTAGTTTTCCCTACCCCTTTTGCTCCCTTAATTACAATAAGACGATTGTCCCAATTTATTTTGGGATAGAGATATCTTTTAAAGCTTAGGTCGGTCATTGCGACTTTCCTGTAGTACAAGGCTTGCAATCTCTCCATAGGGCAGGTTTTATAAACGACCCACAAAATTACAAAAAAGATTTTACAAAATCTAATTTTCCCTCAAAATTCGATTCTCTAAAATCTAATTTTGACCCATAATTCGATTTTAGAGAATCGATTGAGTAAGTTGCGACAAGGCATAGAGGGGGCAGATGGTAACATGGCGCAGAGCTCCGTCGGCTTGAGCATCGGTGTAGTCAAACTCTCCGAAATTCTCAAGAGAGCTGCGGATGGCTTGGGTTAACCCCTTTGCGCGCATGAATTCCCACAGGCTCTTCATGCCTCCCCTTTGGTCAGCCTTGACCTCAACGGGCATCACTTTTCCATTCATTGGTAAGACGTAGTCCACCTCCGCAGTAGAATTGCGAGTCATTTTCACCCAATAATATAAATCATGCCTAAGGTTAGGCGTCATGTAGCGGTCTATCTCCAATCCAGCTATCATTTCGGCTAATGGACCCTTGTTGACAAGGTCTGCGGCTGATGCAGTAAGGATGGCGAGCGAGGTCTGGGCGGAATTGTCGAGCTCCATGTTCTGCAAACGCAACAGCAATCCGCTATCCATTACCAACACTTTGCGATAAGAAAAATCAGCTTCAACCCCCAAGGGCAAGCCGTTGGCATCGGTGCGAGTTACAGGCTTTAGGATTCCAGCCTTATAGAGGAGGTCGAGAGACTTCTTTACTTCTTCGGTTTTCCATCCCGGCCTAACCTGAGAATACACAAATTTCTTTGTGACCTGTAGGGCAGCGCTTCTTAGGGTGTTTCTTAGCAACTCAGGATTTACCTTTTTGCGATATTTAGGGAAATCAGCTTCGTAGCCAATGATTATATCATCCTGCAGGGTCTGGCATTTGATATAGTCATGAGTAGAAATCCATTTGGAAACCACCTCGGGCATCCCTCCAACTATTATATAGGTCCTAAACAGTTCCATAATCTTTTGGTAGAGCACCTCTGGCAGAGGATTTGTAGAATTGCACTGTCTTCGGGCATCATAGAGCGGTTGATTGCTAGTTGCCCAAAGGAACTCATCGAATGTCATGGGATACATAAACATCGAGTGGATGCGCGACACGCCGAAAGTTGGCAATTCGTCAAGGGCAAATTCCAATAGCGAACCTGCGGCAATCACATGCAACTCCGGCATGTCTTCCCGAAAATATCTCAAAGCCATTATAGCCTCGGGGCATTCCTGTATTTCGTCCAGGAACAGCAGGGTGTCGCCTCCGACAATTGGCGAATTTGTGGTTACAGAGAGCTGCGAGACAATTCTCTTCACATCCCTATTTCCCTTGAATATTGATATGTATTCGGGATTCTTCTCAAAGTCGATTTTTATGAAATTCTTAAAGTCTTCACCTAAATGTTCTACAGTCCAAGACTTCCCTACCTGCCTTGCTCCGCGCAGCATCAATGGCTTATGGTCTTCGTTCTCAGCCCAATCCTTAAGATACTTGTCGATTATTCGTGGTAAATACATTATCTCTTAATTTTTATGCAAAGTTAAGAGATAATTCCCAATATTCCAAATCTTTACCATCAAATTAGGAAAAATCCAAGGTTTTAAATCACCGATTTTGGGAAAAATCCAAGGTTTTAAATCGACCATTTTCAGAAAAATCCAAGGTTTTAGACAAACTTTCCATTATATGGGGTATTTTCCGCAATGTTAAGGACTTTTTACTTACCATCAAAAATATTCAAGACAAAAATTCATCAGATTGTGTCGACAGCGCCGACACAATTTGAGCATTGGGCAAGTTGCGACAAGACGTAGAGGGGCGGATAGTGACATAGCGCAGAGCTCCGTCGGCATAGACATCTTTGTAGTTAAATTAATGAGACATCAAAAATAATCATAGGGAAAAACAAGAAAAGTTATAAACTTATTTGTTTATATAAATAAAAATGAATAACTTTGCATCAAAGAAAATGCTACATCGATGAAGTTTAGACGAGTTTTGAAAGATCAAGACCATCTTTGGTCAGTTGTTTCAGAAGATAGTGATTTTGACGAGTTTTCTCTCCTCTTTGAGAAGTGGAACAACTTCGAGTATCTTTTCGAGTTCTTCAGCAAGAATCGCAACAGGGAGGACTTGAAAGCTTACTTTGGCATAGAGATAATACAAGATGCCATTGAAGATACTTTTGAAGACGCTCAAACTCTTGAGGCCTTAATATTGGACCTTCCTTACACAGAGGAATTAGATTCACTGTTTAAGCCTTTAGGAGTATCTGACCGGTATGCGTTATCACTGAGCAGAGAAAAAGCCAGAAATTGGAATAGGCATGATCATCCAAGCTGGTTGCGAGTCTATGCTATAAGATTGGAGGAGAACGCTTATATAATAACAGGAGGAGCCATCAAACTAACTGCTTCAATGCAAGAACGAGAACATACCAATTTGGAGTTGGCCAAATTGAACCAATGCTTGGCTTACTTAAAGGCCAATAATGTATTTGATAAAGACAGTTTCATGGAATTTGAAGAATTAGGATCATGAAAGAGAAGACTTTACAATTTTTGGAATCCCATTCCGATGGCAAACCGTCGAGATTTGAGGAGAGAGCTCGTTGGCGAAGAGAAAACCAAAGCTGGCTGGAAATGTCACGCAAAGTGGCGTTGGGCTTAATCGGCTATATGGAAGATAACCATATTGGCCGCTTAGAGCTGGCCGCTTTATTAGGGATTAGCAACCAATACCTTGGAAGGCTGTTGTCAGGGATGGAAAATCTATCCTTTAAGAGCGTAGCCGATCTGCAAGACAAACTCGGGCTTAAATATTTTAAGCCTGAGGAAATATATTCCTAAGGTAGCCTTTTCCTGAAAAAGGAGACTTGCATAAAAGTCAATGAGAAACCGAAACAGATTTCAGTACTAGTTCCGCTAATCAAATTGTGTCAACATTGATCAAATTGTGTCAACAATGTTGACACAATTTTTTTAAACCTTGGATTTTTCCCAAAATTGGGGATTTAAAACCTTGGATTTTTCCGAATTTTATGATAAGCATTTGGAGTATAGTGAGTTATCCTTTGATTCTGCTTCTCTACCAGTAGGTACTAATCCATGGAGAGGAGGCGGCGTCTCAGCCAGAGGGCGAAGAATTGGTCGTAGACTGAGTAGATGTTGAGCTCTTTGGTGATGATGTCGGTATCAAGGAGTAGCTTTATTACCCCAGACAGGGTGCTTTGGCTGGGCAGATTGTTGCGCCGGATGAAAGGGCCCTATTGGTAACGAAATTTCCGTTACGGAAATTTCGTTATCCACCAAAATTCGATTCTCTAAAATACAATTTGGAACTAAAATTCGATTCTCTAAAATCGAATTTTGGATTGAAATTAGATTTTAGAGAATCTAATTTGATTTTTGGCAAGGATAATAGGTCCCATCTAAACTGAATTGGCTGAGACTATATTTGTGACAATGGCGGGATTCATGATATAAAGACATTCTACATCCACACCATTTAGATCATATCTAACCTCGTCCTGAATATGCCAAAAGTAGGGGTATCGGCGTATCCGGATGGTGAGTGCGTAGCACGGCCCTTATTCCCCCAAGACTCTGCTCCCGGGTCTTAACTTTAAAATCTTCTTAACCCTCACCCCCCCTACCTCGTAGGGGTTGTTTCACTAACTTTCTGAGAACTAGAATGAAACAACCCCTACGGGGTAGCCGTCCGGGCGTTAACCTATGGGCTAGATGAAACAAACCCTACGGGGTAGCCATCCGGTTCCTCCGAGAAGGAAGCTTAACTTTAAAATGACCCCTTAGTTAAGAAGATTCTAAGTATACACGTTATGTACACTTTTTACAGAAACAGAAATTGTCTACGCGTTGTGTAGACAATTGTATTCCTCTCATTTGTGGTGTACTATGTACCAAAATGAACAATTGTGTCGAAGCCTTCGACACAATTTGGTTACTTCAGGATGCCAGAGGCGATGCTGGATTGTTGGGCTGCTTCATCGCCACGTTGCACTTTCTTTCCGAAGCTGAAGGTGTAGGTGACAGATAGGCGAGCCAAAGCATGGTCATTGATAGAGAAGGTCTGCTCGGACTTGTCGTAATATAGACTGTGCATCACGGTGTGTTCGCTGCGCCAGTTCCAACATGCAAAATTGTTCCATAGCCAACTCGGGTCCATATACCAACCGTCAAATTATATCCAATATTTCGAATGATAAAGATAACCAAAATTTTACGTTTAAGGTTACTCTTTAAAATTTTTTTGGTACACCTTTGTATCCACCATAATCCCACCTCCCTCTCCGAAATCTTAATTTAAGGCATAAACATTACTTAATGTGTTGAGAATTGGATACTCCAATCAATTTATAGAAAATAAATTACAACCTATAGTTGTAGAATTTAGAACTTTTTCTTATCTTTGCACCATAAAAAGAATACAATGTTATACTTTGAAGACATAACTAAAGATGGGCGCCTTTGGGCAGTAAGGTATCCAGAAGACGAGGATAACATTCTCTCCATTGTTTTTGACCAATGGACTGATGCCGTATGGCTTAGAGATTTCTTTACTGAAAATTTGGATGACTTACAGTTATTTTTCAAGATAACAGATGTAGATCAGGCCATATACGATACTGTAAGAGATGCAGATATCCTCCAATGCCTGATACTGGATTTAGATCCTGAAGCGGACTTGGATAGAATTTTCCGACACCTAGAACCGGCACGTACTTCTGAGATGTTATTAGGTAAAGAAAAGGCAAAAGGTGAGCGGATTAATCGTCATCCTTCATGGTTGAGGATCTATGCCATCAAATTAGCAAATGGTAAGTACCTTGTAACTGGAGGAGCAATCAAGCTTACTGCCACTATGGCAGAAAGAGAACATACTCTGAAAGAGCTCATGAAAATGGAACAAGTACGAAATTTCCTTCTTCAAGAGAACATTATTGACGATGACGGGTTAAATGAGTATATGAGTGAACTTTAAAGATTGTGATATGGATACGATTACAGAAAAGATGAAAGCTTACGCACCTCCCACACAAAGCAGATGGCGAGAGGTGGCGGAAGAAAGAAGAGCCAACCAAGGATGGCTCAAGTATTCTTTGTCCATAGCTTTAAAAATGCTCAATAAGATGGAACAACTTGGCCTTTCTCAGCAAGCACTAGCAGAGAGGATGGGGTGTTCACAGCAGTATGTTTCCAAAATTCTAAAAGGAAGAGAAAATCTAACACTCGACACTCTTAGTAAAATTGAAAAAGCTCTGGATCTCCCTTTACTCTCATCGTGCAGGTAATCCAATCATGAAAGAGAAGACTTTACAATTTTTAGAAGCCCATTCCGATGGAATGCCATCGCTTCAACCAATACCTGGGCAGATTGCTGTCAGGGATGGAAAATCTATCCTTTAAGAGTGTAGCCGATTTGCAAGACAAACCTTTCCAGAATCGGAGGATCTCACGGCCATAGTAGAACTTGTGGCCGTTCATAGCCCAGTAATTGCAACGGATTCAGCCGTTCTTGGTGTATTTTAGCTTCTTCTTTTTTCCCCTTTCTTTCAATGAGGAGTATTTTTTGATTGTTTCTGTCCTCATTTTTTTTCAAAAGAAACGCAACCATTTGATTACCAATAAAATAACTCAAGCAGCGAGGTTCTTGACTTCACGCCAAGTCTCTGTCACTGTCACAGCCGGGGACATCTTCGACACCTTAAAATTCTACCAGCAGCCCAAAGAATAAAATCAGTCTGAAAACAAAAAATCCGCATAGAACGATTGTACTATGCGGATTTTTGTCGGGGTGACAGGATTCGAACCTGCGACCACCTGGTCCCAAACCAGGCGCGCTACCGGACTGCGCTACGCCCCGAGGGTGCATTGTTGTGAACCCTAAGGCTCAAATGCGGTGCAAAGTTACGAAGAATATTTGGAATTTCCAAATATTTCTTGCATTTCGTCGTAAAGGGAAGGGAAGTGGAGCATTAGGCGAGGTCGAAGAGTGGGGAGGAATCGCCCTGTGGAGAGGGATTTTCATCTTTTGTTTCAAGATTGTGGTAGAAAATATTTGGTGGAATGAGAGAAAGTTGCTATCTTTGTGGAGAAAAAAATAGTAGAGAAAAAATTTACGACTGATACCACATATAATGGCGTTGAAGAAGATACTCGCTTATGCGTTGGCCGGCTGTTGCCTTTTGGCAGTGGCCTGGGTGGGTCTGTCGAAATTTAGAGCCTCGGCAATGGACTATGCCCAGTATGCGCAAGAGCGAAGCCGCCAGTCGATGGCGCAGCTCAAAGCCGAAGGCCGGCGCCATATCGAGAACGAAGAGCCCGACAGCGCCATCGCCTGCTATTCGCTGATGGAAGCCCGCATGGAGGGCAAGCTTACTCGCCCCGACTATGAGATGGCCCTCGACGCTCAAAATAACTTAGGGTACGTCTACCAATATTTCCGCTGCGATTTCGCCCTAGCCTTTGATTACTATATCCGCGCCTTAGAGGAGAGCGAGCGCATAGGCTATGCAGAGTTGCAACCATGCCTGCATCTTAATATAGGTAATATATACAGCTATTTCGAAGAGATAGAAAAGGCTGTAGAGGAATACAAATTGGCAATCGAAAAAGCCGTAGAGTATGACCGGCCGGAGATACTGCTCATCACAGTGCACAATATGATAAGCGACTATATAGCCTACGGTGACTTTGGCGAGCCCCAAAGCGCTATTGATCGCTATAAGTCATACCGCATGCCGGCCGGTGTGGAGCTCTCTCGCTTTGTGAGCAATTTCGTGGCGGGATTTGAGGCCTATCGGAAGGGCGACTACGATGAGGCCTATCAAGGATTTGAACGCGCCAAAAACGACATTGACACTCGCATCCGTCCACGCTCTTACCACACCAGCGCATCGATAGCCATGGCAAAGTCATGCGCCAAAATGGGCAAATATGACAAAGCGTTGGAGCTACTCAGTAGCGCATTTGATGGCATAGAGCCTGAGGACAACGACATCCGCATTGATATCTATAGCAATCTGGCACGCTGCTACGATGAGATGGGGGATGAGCAAAACGCCGAGCATGCGTGGTACCACTACTACAAAATATCCTACGAGGTATTCAATGCCTATACAGGCGTAAGGGTGCAAGACGTGCTTACGCGCCAGCAGATCGAGCGGCAGAATGCTGCCACTCGCGCCTTGATACAGCGCCAGCGCACATACGCCATAGTTAGCATAGTGGTGGGGTGCGGCCTGCTGATCATCATCATGCTCTTGGTATGGCTCTACCGCAAGGGCAAGCGAGAGAAACAGCTGATGGAGGACCTGTATCGCCGCGCCATAGCCCAAATGCAACTGATGCCAGCGCTTCAGGCTGCTCCCCAGCATGTGGTGCAAGAGGTCGAGGCTGTGCCTGTGGGGGCCGACGAGCCTGCTCCGGCTCCTCCAGCTGAAACCGACCAGCTCACTGAGGTCTACAATCATGTGCAGCACATAATGGCTACAAGCCAAGAGGTCTTCGACCCCGGATTCTCGCTTGGCCGTGTCAGCGACATGGTAGGCGAACATCCGCGCCGGGTGTCGCAAGCCATCAACGAGGTGGGCGGAAAGAATTTCTCAATGCTGTTGGCCGAGGCACGCATCCGCGAGGCATGCCGCCGCATGGCCGACACTGATGCCTATGGCAAATACACGATCGGAGCCATCGCCGAGAGCGTGGGCTTTCAGTCGAGGACTAACTTCACCAGCGTATTCAAGAAAGTGACGGGCCTCACTCCATCGGAATTCCAGAATATGGCTCGCAAGCAAGCGGTAGGGTAAAACACTTATTCCCAGCTATATACAAAATTTGATACGTCTTAATTCATGAATTGAGACACATTTTGCGTGCCGAAACTTGACTTTGTTAAGATTATTTTAGAACTTTGTCGGTAGAAATTTCAATCGCAACCACTGACAAAAATCAAATCTAAAATATACACCAATCTTAACATTACCGTTTATGAGAATCTTTACCACTCTTATTGGTGCAGCCGCAGTGCTGTCGATGGTCGCAAGTGCTCCCCGCACTCTCGCGCCTTTCGCTCCTCAGGAGCCAGTGAAGTACACTCTTCCCGAGACCCAGAAACGCGTGCAGCCCGTGAGCGGCGTAGTGTCGCCCGAGGATGCTGCTGTGCGCATGTCAAAGACCCAAGAGAGCCGCGCACTGCAGATGCAACTGCGCACTGTCAAGGATACCCCAGCAGCCACTCAGATGCGTGCATCTCGCGCCGAGGCTGACGACAATCTCGAGCTCATCTTTGAGGAGGACTTCGACCTCTTCACCTCAGGCTCAGAGGACAACATCGACACCTCGGTCGACTTGTCAGGCTTCATCTTGGACTTTGAGAATGGCTACTGCGATTATAACATTTGCGATGTAGATCCGGCTTATACTCACGAACCCGGTTGGACTGGCTATTGCATTTACCAGGCCGGTGGCGCTTGCGCTATCTACTATCCCGGTGTAGGCGGTATCCTCAATACTCCCAACAACCTCAATCTTGAGGGCGTTATCCGCGTATCATTCCGCTGCCGCGCTATCGGCGACTACAGCTGCTTGCTGTTTGTCGATCCTTGCTATGGCAGCTTCGCCAATATCCACTCAGTTGAGGGTTACTACTGGATGCGTACGTTCAAGCCTGCTGAGGGTTGGGTCGATGTAGAGTTTGACATCGATGTGCCATATTCCGGCAATGATGCATTCCTGCAGTTCAACGCTATGAACTATGACGATGGCGTGATCATCGATGACCTCAAGGTTTATCGCGTGCTTGATAAGTGCACCGCTCCCATTGATGAATATGTGACCAAGTTCACCTCTGATGGTTTCACCCTTGGTTGGACTGGCGACAAGAACGCTGACGATTATCTGATCAACCTCTGGGAAGTTGGCTTTGACGAGAACGGATCCAATACCTCTACCATTGATTTCAATGACATGGTCTATGACGCTGATGGCAACGTGAGCGATTACAATCTGCCCGAAGGCTGGGAGGTTAACTTGCTTGGCCCTGGTCCGCAGGTAGCTACAAACCAAATAGATGGTACCGACGCTTTGCAAATCAATGCCGCTGATGATGTGTATACATCGTATTCGAAATATCCTAGCATCACCACTCCGATTGGGGGCCTAGTGTCAGATTTCAAGTGCCAAATCGTGGTAAGCAAGGAGAATACCGTGATAGATGACTGGTTTGAGTATGCTCTTGCACCGGAATGGTTGCTCTATGGTATTCTTGCTGATGGCACAGATGAGATGGTTTCATTTGGTCTCCTTGACGCTCAGGAAGGCAGCGAATTTTATTTAGATATCTCTTATCTGGAGGACTACTATTCTACATATTATGCATCTTATGGATACGAACCAGGTGATTACACCAACCAATACTATGGCTTCCAACTTATGATAATTCCCAGCGGTGATGGCGCTGTATTGGTTGACAATATCGAGTTCGCATCAGCAGGCGCAGTTACTGATGCCCAAATTTATGAGAATCTTGCTGTCACTGGCTCTGAGTATGCATTCACTGGCTTGAATATGGCATGTGACCACTATTACACCCTGCAAGCTCGCAAGGGCGACTTTGTGACCACTCTCTATGATCGCACATTGGCTTACGGTCTGCCCGCACCCGTGGCTCTGCCCGCTACCAATGTTGATGACCGCGGCGAATTTACCGCCAATTGGGAAGCTGTAGAGGGCGCTACCTCATACTATGTGCACCTCTTCGCTCAATACGAAGCTCCCCAACCTGTAGAAGGCTTTGTGATACTTGATGAAGACTTCTCTGGCACAGAGAATACATTCTCTTCTTACACAATCGATAATCCGTGCAAGTTTGACTTATATTCATCCACAAGCCTTGATGCTTACACCCTAGTGCCCGGTTGGGTATCTTATGGTTGCCAAATCGCTGCCGGATATGTAGGTTGCATGAGCAATACTGACGACATCCAGTATGTGGCTACCCCCGCTATCAACTTTGACAATGGCGATGGCTCAGTGGATGTATATGTCAAGGCTTACAGCACTCCTGGTGAGACATTGATTGTAAACTTTATCTCATCTGAAACTGAGGTTAATGAATATGCAACATTGAAGTTTGATGCAGATGGCGTGGCCAAAGGCACTGTTACTCTCTCAGGCGTAGATTATGGTCGCATCTATTTCTATAACAATGGTAGTTCGTTCATGCTTGATGAAGTTAAGGTTTCGCAAGATCTCAACGCTGGCGACGTGGTAACTATCAATCAACTGATCGCCGTGGTTGACGCATCTCTCACCTCATGCGACTTCTCAGCCCTCAACCTCATCGATGGCATGGACTTTGTATACACTGTATACACCTACGGCTACAACGAGACCTACGGAGTGCGGTACCTGTCAGAGGCCTCCAACGCTATCAAGGTTGGCTTCTCAACCTCGGCTGTTGAGAGCATCAAGACCGCTGCTAACCAGATCCGCGTTGATGGCCGCACCATCACCAGCGACATCGAGGCACAACTCTTCGACCTGCAAGGCCGCAACCTCGGCAAGGGCACAACATTCAGCGTAGCTGCTCCTGGCGTATATGTGGTTAAGACTGCCGAAGCCGTGAAGAAAGTAGTTGTGAAGTAAATTAAGTAGAAGTAAATTTTTTCTCATACTTAGCAAAAGGGGTTCTAACCGCAGATTAGCGCAGATTCTTGCAGATTCAGATATCGGTTATCTATGGTCTGTGGGAATCTGCGAGAATCGGCGGTTTACCAATTTACCGTGCTAAAGGCTTCTGGCCTTTAGCATTTGGAAACCAACCCCCTGATAACAATAGCATGAATATGAAACATCAACTTGCATACATACTGGCCTCGGTGATGGCTCTCAGTGGTTGGGCAACCGACCGCGTGGAGACCGACTTCACCTTTGGCATACCTGAGGATTGGATTCTCATCGACAACGATGGCAATACGCCATCTAACAGCGCTAAGAGCTACGGCTTTGAGGTTGGCACTGCGTGGGTGCTGACCGAGGAGAGCGATGGCAACCGCGTGGTTGCCAGTACATCATGGTATAATCCCAAAGGCACAGCCGACGACTGGATGATAATCCCGACAGTAGAGATTTCGGCCGAGACCGTAATATCATGGCGCGCCAAGGCTGTCGATTCGAAATATCGCGACGGATACACTGTCTATATCGCTCCCGTAGGGGCTGAGATAGAAGATTTCAAGGCTACCGAGCCCCTGTTCCAGACTGCTGAAGAGGAAGCCGAGTGGACATGGCACGAAGTCTCGCTGGCCGACTATGCTGACCAAGAGGTGAGCATCGCCTTTGTCAACGACTCGTACAATATGAGCCGCCTGTTTGTCGATGACATCAGCGTCAAGGCTCCCAAGGCTCTGCTTGTCACTGTACCGGCTAACATTGCTACTTCTCCCACTCAGCCTGTGACTATCAGCGGTACTGTTACCAGCGATGTGGGAGCTCTTGGTTCGGTGATGATTACTGCGCGCTATGGCGAAACAGAGCAGACATTGCAAATCGAGGTTGAAGGCGATGAGGCCACATTTGAATTCCCCGAAACCATCACTCTTGCCGCTGGAGAAGATGTAGCAGTGACCGTGACCGCTCAGGCCAATGCAGCCGAGGCACAGGCCGAGACAGTGGTGCGCTCGCGCACTCGCTACCATGTGTCAGAGGAATTGACCGGCGCTTGGTGCGGATTCTGTGTCAAGGGCATAGTGGCTATGGAGAATATGCGCGAGAAATATTCTGACGATTTTATCGGCATAGCAGTGCACGGTGGCGATGTGATGGATGTCTCTAACTACTCAGTAGGGAAATATATGAATACTGATAGTTATCCCTCGGTAGGCTTGAATCGCACCCAACAAATTGATCTCATGGCCCTTGAAGAAGCCTATCTCGCTGTTGTGGCTGAGAATGCCGCAATCGTTGGCAATATCGATGTGGCAGCCGACTTTGACCCCGAGACACTGGGCTTGTCAATCGATGCTACTGCTTGGCTCAATGTCACCGACAGCAAGGCTGGATACACGCTTGGTTACTTTATCGTAGAGGATAAGGTGCATCATCCCGATGACCGCTCATATCGTCAGCACAATTCTTATGCCGGCGGAGAGTATGGCGAAATGGGTGGATTTGAGTTGCTCGACGAGTACATTAGCCAAGAGGATATGTGGTACAACGATGTGGCCCGCTATGCTGCGGAGAGTGCTCTTGGTGTCACTGGCAGTCTGCCAACAGCTGTCGAGGCTGGCAAGGAATACACCCATCATTGGGGTATTGACCTTACTGGCATAGTGGATGATCCTGGCAATTGCCGTTTGGTGGTTATGCTTCTCAATAGCAAGCCTTATGAGGTCATAAATGCTGTGCCTATTGAGCTCACCTCCGTTGGAGCAGTCAGCTCGGTAGCTTCTGTTTCGATTGAGAATTCCCAAGTGATCTCAACCCAATACTTTGATCTACAAGGCCGCTCAATAAGCACTCCCAAGCCCGGCACCGTGACCATCCGCGTATCAACCTACGCCAACGGCCGCACAGATGCCCGCAAGCTCATCGCCCGATAAAATATAAGCACGGGAACGTAAGCACGGAAACGTAAGCACGTAAGAAAACGTAAGCACACCCAAGGGAATTTTTATTTTTCCCTTTTGGTGTGCTTACGTTATCTTGTGTGCTTACGTTCCTGGGCTTACGTTTTCGGGCTCGGAGAGGCGCTGGACGAGGGTGGTGCCGGGAGGGACAGAGTGGGTGACCCAGAGGTTGCCGCCGATGGTGGAGCCGCGGCCGATGGTGATGCGGCCAAGGATAGTCGAGTTGCTGTAAACAATCACATCGTCCTCGATGATGGGATGGCGAGGTATGCCCTTGATGGGATTGCCATCAGCGTCGAGCGGAAAACTCTTGGCACCGAGCGTCACGCCCTGATATAGCTTGACATTATTGCCAATGATGCATGTCTCGCCAATTACCACGCCGGTGCCATGGTCGATTGAGAAATGATGACCAATCTGGGCCCCGGGATGGATGTCTATCCCGGTCTCGCTATGGGCCAATTCCGTGATGATGCGAGGTATCAGAGGCACTCCCAGGTTGAGCAACACATGGGCGAGGCGTTGGTTTGATACAGCGCGTATCGTAGGGTAGCAGCTGATGATTTCGCCTACATGCTTAGCAGCTGGGTCGCCATTGTAAGTAGCCTCGACATCGGTGGCGAGAATCTCGCGCAGCCCCGGCAGGGCTTGCGTAAACTCCAGAGCCTTCTGCTCGGCCATCCGCTCACGCTCCTCGGTTGATAGACCGCTGCATTCATGCGTTTCGTCTTCGAGAAAGCACAGTCCAGCTTGAATCTGCTCGATGGCCAACCGATACACACGCTCAACGCTTACCCCTATGTGGTAGCGCAAGAACGATGAATGAGTGGCAGCCTCGCCATAGTAGCCAGGGAAGATTACCGAGCGGCACAAATCGACCATCTCCCTCAGTTTGGGGGCTGAGGGCATAGGCTCGCCGTCGCTATGGCAGTGAAATAGATGGCGATAGCGAGCGATGGCCGATAACTGGTCGATTGTGGATGTCAGACGATCCATTATTTCAGATTAGCGCGCACCTCGCTCAAGTATGCTTTCATCGCTTTGCAGTCGCGAGCTTCGACAATCTCTTTGAGGCGTTGCATCTGCTCGATGATGCGAGAGAGCTGCTTGGGCGAATTGGGGTTGAACAGGATTTCGCTCACCAGATAGTCATCCTCACTCATCAGGCCTTGGGCAATGGCCATGTGGCGCTTGAATGTGGTGCCGGGCGCGTCTTGGTGCTTCATCACTGATGCGAAAGCGAGGGTCGAGGCAAAGGGGATTGAGAGCGAGTAGGCGATGGTCTCGTCATGCTTCTCAAAACTGTACTCCTCGATATGGAGGCCGAGGCGATTGTACAGGTCGCGGAAGAATATGCGGCCCAGATGGTCGCCCTCGGTGATGATGACAGCGTTCTCGTTGGCCAAGTTGCTGAGCGAGGCGAAGGTTGGGCCAAACATCGGGTGAGACGATGCGAATGGGTGGCCGCACTGGGCGTAGAACTCAGGGAGGCCGGTCTTGACCGAGGCTATATCGCTGATGATGCAGGTCTTGGGCAGGTAGGGGAGTACCGACTCAAAGGCTTGGAGGGTGTATTTTACTGTTGCGGCATTGATGAGCAGTTGAGGCTCAAATGCCTTGATTTCGTCGAGCGAAGTGAATCGCTGGCAATTGAATGTGAATTTGAGGCGTTCGGGTTTGACGTCGTAGACTGCGACCTCATGCTCTCCAGAGAGCACATCGCAGAAAAACGACCCCATTTTCCCCGCACCGAGAATTAAAATCTTCATAAATAAGCCCCCCAGCCCCCTAAAGGGGGAGCTTCTGTAGAGGGGATTTTTTAGTTAGTAATGTCCTTATGTTTCTTATGTCCTTATGGTTTTATCGGAGGCGGTCGTTGAAGACCTCGATTTGCTGACGGACAGACTCTTCGTGGATAGCTGAGAAGACAGAGCGCATAAACTCACCGCTCATCTCCATCTCTTGCGCTTGCTTGACACGCGAATTGATGATGTCATCGTAGCGCTGAGCCTGGAGGATAGGCATGCGATGCTCCTTTTTGTACTGGCCGATGTCGCGCGACACTTGCATACGCTTGGCGAGAATCTCGACCAAGTCATTGTCGAGACGGTCAATCTCTTGGCGCAGCAGGGTCAGATTCTCAGTAGTTGTATTCTCTTGGCGCAACACCAGGGTGTTGAGGATGAAGTTGAGAATCTCGGGCGTAACCTGTTGGCTCTTGTCGCTCCAAGCGCAGTCGGGATCGCAGTGGCTCTCGATGATCAGGCCGTCAAAACCCATGTCGAGGGCTTGCTGCGAGAGGGGCGCTACCAATTCGCGCTTTCCGCCGATATGGCTGGGGTCGCAGATAATGGGCAGGTTGGGTAAGCGGCGACGCAACTCGATAGGTATGCGCCACTCGGGCATATTGCGGTACATGTGCTTGCCGTAGGCGCTGAATCCGCGATGGATGGCACCGAGCTTGCGCACACCGGCATTGTAGATACGCTGCAGAGCGCCAATCCACAGCTCCAGGTCGGGGTTGACCGGATTTTTCACCAGCACTGGCACATCTTTGCCTGATTCCTTGATGGCATCAGCTACCTCTTGCATGGCAAATGGGTTGGCCGAGGTGCGAGCGCCAATCCAGAGCAGGTCGACATCGGCATCGAGAGCGGCCTCGACGTGGACGCGATTTGCTACCTCGGTGGCTGTGCGCATTCCAGTCTCCTCCTTCACGCGCTTGAGCCAAGGGAGGCCCTCTACGCCAATGCCCTCAAATCCGCCGGGCTTGGTGCGCGGTTTCCAGATGCCGGCGCGGAATATCTTGATTCCGTTGTTGGCGAGTTCGCGTGCTGTGCCCAGCACTTGCTCTTCGGTCTCAGCGCTGCAAGGGCCAGCGATGATGATGGGCTTGTCGACGGCAATGCCCTCAAA
Organism: Bacteroidales bacterium; assembly: GCA_020860445.1. Classification (GTDB taxonomy): domain Bacteria; phylum Bacteroidota; class Bacteroidia; order Bacteroidales; family Muribaculaceae; genus CAG-873. The sequence goes on from JAJBUH010000206.1 coordinate 20,357, forward strand.
TGAGATGGGTTGGAGATCTTCCATATTATATTGGTGTTTTTGATTTTTTTTGGATGGAGCACACCGCGAAGCGGCGCGCCACAGAACCGGGAGGGAAATCCACCCTCAGGGCCTATTTTTCATTTTTCATTTTTCATTTTTGATGCGGCGTAGGGCTTCGCGCAGCTTGTCGGGGGTGGCGCAGAGCGAGATGCGGATGTAGCGGTTGCCATTAGAGCCGAAGATGAAGCCCGGGGTGATGAACACGCGCTTGTCGTAGAGCACCTCGTCGCATAGCTTCTCGGGGCTCTCTACCGCCTCGGGAATGCGGCCCCAGAGGAACATGCCTCGTTGCTTGGGGTCGAAGGTACATCCCAGGGCCTCCATAATCTGTTCGGCTATCACTCGGCGCTCGGCGTAGGTGTCATTGATTTGCTTGTACCAAGCATCTTCGGCGCTCAGTGCCTTGACGGCTGCCTTCATCATAGGTTTGAATTGTCCAGAATCGACATTGCTCTTGACCTTGATAAACCATGACAGAAACTCAGGATTGGTAGCGATCATGCCAATGCGCCAACCGGCCATGTTGTGGCTCTTGCTGAGCGAGTTAAGCTCAATGGCAACCTCTTTTGCTCCCGGCACTTGCAGCAGCGACATTGGCTCATCGTTGAGGATGAAGCTGTAGGGATTGTCATGCACAAGCACAATCTGATGACGCTTAGCGAAATCCACAGCGCGGCGAAAAGTTTCCATCTGAGCCGGCGCTCCGGTGGGCATGTGTGGATAATTAAGCCACATCAGCTTGATGCGGTCGAGCGGCAGACGCTCTAAAGCCTCAAAGTCGGGCTGCCAATCATTCTCTGGCAGCAGGTCGTAGGGGAATATTTCGGCTTCGGCGAGCTTTGATGCCGAAGTATAAGTCGGGTATCCCGGATTGGGTACCAACACTCCGTCGCCGGGGTTGAGAAATGTGAGCGATACATGCAGCACAGCCTCCTTTGATCCTATCAAGGGCTGGATTTCGGTGTCGGGATTCAGCTCTACGCCATATCGCTCGCCGTACCAGCGAGCGAAAGCTCGCCTTAGTTCGGGCAGCCCCGTGAAGGGTTGGTATGAATGGGCATCAGGCTGATGAGCTACCTCGCAGAGGGTCTCGATTACCTCATCAGCGGGCATGCGGTCGGGGCCACCAATGCCGAGCGACACGATGTCGCGTCCTTGGGCATTGAGAGCGGCTACTTCTTTGAGTTTCTTTGAAAAATAATATTCTTGTATCTGAGATACGCGATTAGCAGGAACTATCATGTAAATTAAAAGTTAAAAATGAAAAATTAAAAATGGTAATCTGGATATAAACCATAGTGATGTTAACAGTGAACTGACCCTGATTCCTATTTATCATTTTTCATTATTCATTATTCATTTTTCGTTAGCCTCTTGGCGTTGGGCACTCGACGTATTGGCCGAGGTCTTTGAAATCGTTGATTAGGGGTCGGATGGCATCGATTGCTTGGTGGTAGCGCACTATCGAATCAAAGGTGATGTCGACGTAGAAGCGGTATTCCCACTCGCGCCCGATGATTGGTATTGATTGGATCTTGGATAGATTCAAGTCGTAGAATGACAGGATTGACAGCACCTTGGAGAGCGCGCCCTTGGTGTGAGGCAGAGTGAAGGCTATAGAGGCTTTGTTGATTTGGCCCTCCTTGGGCCCTATCTCGGTGGCAAGCAGAGGGTCGGCGAGGATCAGGAAGCGTGTGAAGTTGCGCTTGTTGGTCTCGATGCCTTTCTCCAAGATATTCAAGCCGTAGAGATTGGCTGCAAATTCGCCACACACTGCCGCGTGGCCCATCAGGTTTTTCTCGGCTATCTCGGCAGCCGCGCCAGCGGTATCGAATTTTTCAATCATCTTGAGATTGGGATGGCGCCGCAGGTATTGCTCGCATTGCATCAGGGCGATGGGGTGGGAGTTGGCCTCGGTGAGTTCATCGATGGTCTGGCCGCGCAGGGCGCACAGCACGTGCGATATGCGCATCTTGTGTTCGCCGATTATGCGCAGGCTGCTCTGGCGCAGCAATTCATGGTTTTGGAGGATGCTGCCGGCGATGGTGTTCTCTATTGCGACGATACCGACCAGCGAAGCATCGAGGCTGAGCTTGTCAAACATATCGTTGAAAGTATCGCATGGAATCGTCTCGATTTCCTCGCCGGGGAAGAACTGCTGAGCGGCAGCATCGTGGAAGCATCCCTTTATGCCTTGGATAGTAATGCGGAGCATATTAAGTCAAAAGTGTTAAGTCAAAAGTCAAAAGTACTTTTTAAGTCAAAAGTATGGTCAATAAAAAATCCCGCTCTTGGGGTACAGGAGCGGGATTATATGGATATGGGCAAATCATAATCATAAGGCACACACAATCTCGCTCCTATTGCAGCAATAGAAGTAATAGAACGAGTATGCGTAAAATCGTGTCATATTGTCATTGATTTTGGTCGCAAAATTACAAATTATTTTTCAACTACCAAAAATAATTACGATTTTTTTGTCAGAAATTTATCAGAATAGGAAATTTATGCCGAAATTGACGTTGGCGCGGCTTGTCAGAGGCACATATTGCTTGGAAAATTTGGTAGGCACGTCATCAGCTGCCACAAACAGGTTGAAGCCTGGGCAGTGGAGATTGAGGATGCCGCCAAAGCCGGTGCCATAAGTGCCGGTGTGCACATTCACAGCCAGGTCAACCACCTTGCAAGGAATCAGGTTGGCCGATAGGCGGAAGTCGGTCCAGGCGAATTCGCCAGCGACGTAGGTGGTGTTGAGCAGACCAAACTTCAGGCCCTTATAGTAGGGGAAGTTGTAGAGGGCGCCGATGTTGAAGGTAGCGCCGAGCATAGAGGTCTGGCTGCCTTGGTCGCCCAGGTCGTCGAGCTCGTAGAGAGCCGAGATGTCATCCTTGATGCGGTTCCACTCGTTGTCGAAGCTGTTGCTGGCATTGTCGTCAACATTGAACACATACTGGTTGACATTGAATGTCTTAGTGCCTTGGGTCGAGGCCAGCATCTGGTTTTTCCAGTTGATGAAACCAAAATCGAGGAGGGCAACAGAGAACTCAAAATCCTTGAGTACAGGGATATCCATCTGAGGCACCCAGGTAGCGCCGAGGTCGATGGCAGCGCCGATGCCGCTGATGCCATCCCAGTCATAGTCGGCACCATTGACGTATTTATGGCCAGTGGTAACTACTCAGCGATTCTGAAGTAAAAATTTTTGTAACAATTAAATTTTTCT